>NZ_JBTLRM010000010.1:92868-118340 GCF_054482755.1 Roseivivax sp. CAU 1761 | reverse complement strand
GGCGGCTTCTGGCTCGAGACGCCGCTGGTCTCGGCCGAGACCAAGGGCCGCGTGGTCTATCCCCAGACCGGCAAGTCGGCGCAGGTCGACCTGATCCCGATCGGCGGGGCGGCGACCGCCGGCAGCCGCATCTCGCTGGCCGCCATGCGCCTGATCGAGGCGCCGCTGACCGACCTGCCGACCGTCGAGGTCTTCGCCGGCGGCTGACACGGGGGAGCGGCCGCCCGTCCGGGGCGGCCGGCCCGATCACGTCGGGGGCGCCGGGGTCACTCCACGGTGACCGATTTCGCCAGGTTGCGCGGCTGGTCGACATCGGTGCCCTTGGCCACCGCGGCGTGGTAGGCCAGAAGCTGCGCCGGCAGGGCGTAGAGGATCGGCGTCAGGAAGGACGGCGCCTCGGGCAGCACGATGCTCTGCCAGACATCCTCGCCGGCGGCCTCGGCGCCCGCCGCGTCGGTGATCAGCAGCACCTTGCCGCCGCGCGCCATCACCTCCTGCATGTTCGACACGGTCTTGTCGAAGAGCCCGTCGCGCGGTGCCATCACCACCACCGGCACGTTCTGATCGATCAGCGCGATGGGCCCGTGCTTGAGTTCGCCCGACGCGTAAGCCTCGGCGTGCACGTAGCTGATTTCCTTGAACTTCAGCGCCCCTTCCAAAGCCAGGGGATACATCAGGCCGCGGCCCAGGAAGAGCACGTCGCGGGCCTCGGCCAGCGCCTTGGCGGCCTCCTCGATGGCCGGGTCGCGGTCGAGCGCGGCGTTGACCAGCCCCGGCAGGCCGCGCAGGGCGCCGAGCTTCTCGGCCAGATCCTCCGGGCTCAGCCGGCCGCGGTCATGGGCGGCCTGCAGCGCCATCAGGAGCAGCGTGTTGAGCTGGCAGGTGAAGGCCTTGGTCGAGGCGACGCCGATCTCGACCCCGGCATGGATCGGCAGGGCGATGTCGCTCTCGCGCGCGATCGAGCTTTCGGCGACGTTGACCACCGAGACGATGCGCCGCGCCTTGTCGCGGCAATAGCGCAGGGCGGCGAGCGTGTCGGCGGTCTCGCCCGATTGGCTGACGAAGACCGCGGTGGTCCTCGGCGTCACCGGCGGCTCGCGGTAGCGGAACTCGGAGGCGATATCGACCTCGACCGGCAGGCCGGCCAGCGTCTCGAACCAGTATTTCGCGGTCAGGCAGGCATAGAAGGCGGTGCCGCAGGCGACCATCACCAGCCGCTCGGTCCCCGCGAAGTCGAGGTCCTGGCCCAGACGGATCGCGTCGCCGGCGAGATAGGCGTTGAGCGCGTCGGCCAGCACCGTCGGCTGCTCGGCGATTTCCTTCGCCATGAAATGCTTGTGGCCGGACTTGTCGACGCGCGCCGCATCGATCGAGACGCGGCGCATGGGGCGGTTCACCAGGCGGCCGGCCTCATCGCGGATCTCGATGGTGGCGCGGGTCAGGATCGCCCGGTCGCCCTCCTCGAGATAGGTGATGGAATCGGTCAGCGGCGCCAGCGCGATGGCGTCCGAGCCCACGAAGACCTCGCCCTCGCCGTGCCCGATGGCCAGCGGGCTGCCCTTGCGGGCGGCGATCAGCAGGTCCTCCTCGCCGTCGAACAGGAAGACCAGGGCGAAGGCGCCTTCGAGCCGCGACAGGGTCTTTTCCGCCGCCTCGACATGGTTCAGCCCCTCCTCGAGGTGGCGCTGGGTCAGCAGCGCAACGGTCTCGGTGTCGGTCTGGGTGGTGAATTCGGCGCCCTGGGCGCGCAGCTCGGCGCGCAGCTCGCGGAAGTTCTCGATGATGCCGTTATGGACCACCGCGACCGGCCCGGCCTTGTGGGGATGGGCGTTCTCGGTCGAGGGCGCGCCATGGGTGGCCCAGCGGGTATGGCCGATCCCGGCCTTGCCGGCGAGCGGTTCGTGGACCAGCAGGTCGGACAGGTTTACCAGCTTGCCGACGGCGCGCCGGCGGTCCAGCCGGCCGGCATTGACGGTGGCGATGCCGGCGCTGTCATAGCCGCGATATTCCAGCCGGCGCAGTGCCTCGAGCAGCACCGGGGCAACTTCGTGAGTGCCCAGAATCCCGACGATTCCGCACATATTCAGGCTCCTTTCGCGAGCTTGGCCTTGCGGGCCTTCAGCATGTCGAACATCCGCGCGGCGCGGCCGGGCTTGGTCACCTGTTCGGCGCGGGCCAGCGCCAGGGCGCCGTCCGGCACGTCGGCGGTGATCACCGAGCCCGAGGCGGTCAGCGCGCCGTGGCCCACGCGCACCGGCGCCACCAGCATGGTGTTGGAGCCGATGAAGGCGCGCTCGCCGATCTCGGTGCGGTGCTTGAAGACGCCGTCGTAATTGCAGGTGATGGTGCCGGCGCCGATATTGCTGCCGGCGCCGATCTCGGCATCGCCGAGATAGGTCAGGTGGTTGGCCTTGGCGCCGGCGCCGAGATGGGCGTTCTTGACCTCGACGAAATTGCCGACATGGACGTCCTCGGCCAGTTCCGCGCCGGGGCGCAGCCGGGCGAAGGGTCCGACCACCGCGCCGCGGCTGACATGGCAGCCCTCGAGATGGCTGAAGGCGCGGATGCGGGCGCCGGATTCCACCGTCACGCCGGGCCCGAAGACCACGTTGGGCTCGATCTCGGCGTCGCGGCCGATCGCCGTGTCGAAGGACAGGAACACCGTGTCGGGCGCCTGCAGGGTGACGCCGTCCTCGAACAGCGCGGCGCGGGTCCGGGCCTGGAAGACGGCCTCGGCCGCGGCCAGTTCGGCGCGCGAATTCACGCCCTGCGTCTCGGCCTCGTCGCAGGAGACGGCGGTCGCCGTGAGCCCCTCGGCCCGGCCCAGGGCGACGATGTCGGGCAGGTAGTACTCGCCCGCCGCATTGTCGTTGCCGACGGCCTCGATCAGGCGGAACAGAACCTGCGCATCGGCCATGAGAACGCCCGAATTGCAAAGCGTTATGGCGCGCTCCTCCTCCGTCGCGTCCTTCCATTCGACGATCCGGGCGAGGTCGTCGCCGGCCATCACCAGCCGGCCGTAGCGGCCCGGATCGGCGGCCTCGAAACCCAGCACGACGATGTCGTGATGCGCCCGCGCCACCGCCATCGCCTCGAGCGTGGCATGGCCGATGAACGGCGTGTCGCCGTAGAGCACCAGCACGTCGCCCGAAAAGCCCTCCAGCGCCGGCGCCGCCTGCGCCACCGCATGGGCGGTGCCCAGCTGCTCGGTCTGCAGGGCGATCTCGACCTCGGGATCGTGGTCGCGGGCCGCCTCGGCCACCGCCTCGGCGCCGTGGCCGGCCACCACCACCACCCGTTCCGGCCCGAGCCGGGAGCCCGCCTGCATGGCGTGGACCAGCATCGGCGCCCCGCCGATCCGGTGCAGCACCTTCGGCAGGTCCGACTCCATGCGCGTGCCCTTTCCGGCCGCGAGGATGATCAGCGCGATGCTCATGGATGCCCCTTCTGTCCCATTCGTGTCTTTCCTTGCGGACCCGCCCGTTTTAACCGTCTGGAGGGCCAGAACAAGCGGGCCGGCCATCACGTCTGATGTCCGCTTCGCAACAGGCCCGCAACAGAGAAAGGCCCCGCCCATGCGCACCGTGATCTTCGATCTCGACGGCACCCTCGCCGATACCAGCGGCGACCTGATCGCGGCCGCCAATGCCTGCTTCCTGGCAATGGGCGAGCACGCGCTGCTCGACCCGGTGGAGGACGCCGCCACCGCCTTCCGCGGCGGGCGGGCGATGCTCCGGCTCGGGCTGGAACGGCTGGGCCGCGACCACGACGCGGCCACGCTCGACCGCTGGTACCCGGAATTGCTGGCCTATTACGGCGAGGCGATCGACACCCACACCATGCTCTATCCCGGCGCCGTGGCGGCGGTGGAGGCACTCCGGCGCTCCGACATCCGCGTCGGCATCTGCACCAACAAGCCCGAGGCGCTGGCCCAGACCCTGCTGGTGCGGCTCGGGGTGCGCGATCTCTTCGGGTCGCTGATCGGCGCCGACACGATGCCGGTGCGCAAGCCCGATCCGGCGCCCTACCGCGAGGCGGTGCGGCTCACCGGCGGGGCGGTCGACCGCTCGCTGATCGTCGGCGACACCGAGACCGACCGCGAGACCGCGCGCGCCGCCGGCGTGCCCTGCATCCTCGTGGGCTTCGGGCCGGAAGGCCCGGGCGTGGCGCGCATGGCGCCGGAGGCGATCCTCGACCATTACGACCGGCTCGGGGGCGAGGTCGACCGGCTGCTCGGCGCGTGACCGGGACCGAGCGCTTCACCGGCTGCTTCACCGAGCAGGAGCCGGTGCCCGAACCGGCCATCGCGCGGGTGGCCGAGATTCTGCGCTCGGGGCGGCTGCACCGCTACAGCATGCCGCCCGCGGAGAGCGAGACCGCGCTGCTGGAACAGGACTTCGCCGCCTTCACCGGGGCCCGCCACGCGCTGGCCGTGGCCTCGGGCGGCTATGCGCTGCGCTGCGCGCTGCGGGCGGTCGGGGTGGCGCCGGGCGATGCGGTGCTGACCAATGCCTTCACCCTGGCGCCGGTCCCCGGCGCGATTGCCGGGCTCGGCGCGGTGCCGGTGCTGGTCGAGACCACCGAGGATCTGGTGATCGATCTCGACGACCTCGCGGCGAAGCTGCCCCGGGCCCGGGTGCTTCTGCTCAGCCATATGCGCGGGCATATCTGCGACATGGACCGGCTGACGGCGCTCTGCGACCGGGCCGGCGTGACGGTGATCGAGGATTGCGCCCACACGATGGGGGCGGAATGGCGCGGCAGGCCGTCGGGGCGGCACGGCGCCGTCGGGTGCTATTCCACCCAGAGCTACAAGCACATCAATTCCGGCGAGGGCGGGCTGCTGGTCACCGACGACGCCGCGCTGGCGGCGCGCATGGTCCTGTCCTCCGGCGCCTATGCCTTCCAGGGTCACCATCCCGCGGGTCCCGGCGCGGAGAGCTACCCGGCCGGGCTCGTCGCCGCGGTGCCGAACCTGTCGGGCCGCATGGACGAAGTACGCGCCGCGGTGCTGCGGCCGCAGCTGGCGCTGTTGCCGGAGCGGGTCGCGCGCTGGGCGGCGCTGCATCGCGCGCTCGCCGAAGGCATGGCGGGCCTCGCCGGCGTGGCGCTGCCGGACCGCCCGCGGGAGGCGCAGTTCGTCGGCTCGTCCTTCCAGTTCCGGCTGCCGGACTGGCCGGCGGCGGCCATCGCGGCGCTGGTGGCGCGGGCCGATGCCCGCGGGGTCGTGCTGAAATGGTTCGGGGCGGACCGGCCGGCGGGCTACACCTCGCGGCATGACCATTGGGGCTTCGTGCCGCCCGAGCCGTTGCCCCGCACCGCGCGGGTGCTGGCCGGGCTGCTCGACCTGCGGCTGCCGCTCAGCTTCACCCCGGCGGATGCCCGGGCGATCGCCCGCATCCTGAGCCAGGAGATCGCCCGGGGGCCCGCGGGCGCCTGAGCGCGAAAAGGCCCCGGTCCTGGCGAACCGGGGCCCGTGGTGCAAAGGGCGAGGCGGATCAGAACGCCACGCGGCCGTGTTCGCCGGCCTCCGGCGTGTGCTTGCTCATGTTGGCCTTGGCGATCTCGTAGAGATAGGCGGCGCCGTTGACCGGGGCCCAGACCTCGGCCGAATGCGGGGTGAACTTCACCAGGCGCACCTTCTCATCGTCGCGGCCGTCCTCGAACCAGGCGGCGGCGAAGCGGCTCCAGCATTCGTCGAGCTTCTTGCTGTCGTTCACCTCGGCCAGGCGGCCCGCGACGGTGGCATAGAGGTTGGCCTTGGCATCGGCGACGTCGAAGCGGGCCTCGCCGCCCGATTGTGCGCCGCGATGCGCGGCGGAGCCGGCGGCGGTGATGAACCAGATCGCGTTCTCGTCGGCCTCGGCGTTCGGCGCCATGGGGATCGGATGGTCTCCGGCGGGCGCCAGCAGGCCGGCCTGCACATCGTCGAGACGTTTCCAGAAGGCGGTCTTGAGATCGTCCGACATCAGAAATCCTTTCGTTCTTGCGTGTCGGGCGGAAAACGACCGGCCGTTCTTCGCGGTTCCGCGCCTGCCACAGACAGGGCCGGTCCGGGGCCGCGTTCGCGCAAGCGTTGCGTTGCGTGCAGCCGAGGGTAAGCTTGGGGCAGGGGCCGGGATTATTTCGTCTCGGACGCCCTGCAGGGAGATATTTCGATGACCTTTCAGCATTTCTGTCAGCCCACCCTCGTCGCGGCCGCCGTGGCCGCCCCGGCGCCCCGTCTCGGAGCCGAGAACCTCTCCGCCGGCATGCAGGGCCTGGCCCGGATCACCGCCTGCGTGGAGGCCGCGGCGCCCGACGCACCGGCCCTGCGCCCGGTGATCGCCTGCCTCGGCCTGCTGGACGCGGCCTGCGCCGGGGATGCGCGGCCCGGCGCGACCGGCCGCTGCCGCGCCGCCGAGCAGCGCGCCTGGCAACACCTCCTCGACGGCTACTGGGCCGCGCTCGAGGCCCGCGCCGCCGACCGCGCGGCGCGCGACGATCTGGATTACTGGCAGCGCGCCTGGCGGGCCGAGCGCGAGGCCGCCTGCGGAACGCCCGGCGCGCCGGACATCTCGGCCCCGGGGGCGGCGCTCGACGCGGTGACCTGCCTGCGCGACCGGACCGCCCGGCGGGCGATGGAGATCCGTCACCGCCTCGCGCGGATGGCGGAGTAGGGCGAACCGGTGACGGCGACGCGCGCGATATGGTTCCTGCCGCTCTGCCTGCTCCTGCTCGGCGCGGCGCTTCTGGGATGGCGGCAGGGCTGGCGCGCCGCCAACGTCACCGCCGGTGAGGTCGTCGCCGCCTATGCGGCGCGCTACGTGGCCGAGCGCCGCGCCGCCGGAACCGGGGCGGATGCCGGCCCCGCCGATTGCCGGGCCACGGCCGCCGCCGCGCAGGGGCAATGGCTGGTGGTGGTCTGCGGTCCGGTTCCCTACGATCCGGCCCGGCACTATACCTATCACGTCAACCGGTTCGGCGGCCTCGTGCGCCGGGTCGGACCGTCCCGACCGGAAACCTGAGGCCGCCATGCTGCCGATGCTGCGCCGTCGCCCCTATGCCGAGCTGTGCCGGCGCTTCCGCTGGGACCTGCCCGAGCGGCTGAACCTCGCCGAGCAGGTGCTCGACGGCTGGTCGGCCACCGATCCCGACCGCATCGCGCTGATCGACCTGTCACAGGGCGCCCGGCGCGACTGGACCTACGGCCAGCTCTGGCGGCTGTCGCGGCGGGTGGAGGCGGCGCTGATCGACAAGGGGGTGCTGCGCGGCGACCGCGTCGCGGTGCTGCTCGGCCAGGAGCCGCTGACCGTGGCCGCCCATGCCGCGATCTGGCGGCTGGGCGCGATCTCGGCGCCGCTCTCGGTGCGGCTGCCGCGGGCGGCGCTGCGGGCGCGGCTCGACGAGGTCGGCGCCGGCGTGGTGGTCTCGGACGCGGCCGGCCGGGCGCGGCTCGAAGGGGCGGGCTGCGCGGTGATCTCGCTGCGCGACCTGCCGGAGGGCGCCGGCGCCTCCTCGGCCGGGGTCGAGACCGGGCCGGACGACGCGGCGGTGCTGCTCTACACCTCCGGGACCGGCGGCGCGGCGCGCGGCGTGCTGCACGGCCACCGCGTGCTGACCGGGCACCTGCCGGGGGTCGAGCTGAGCCACGACTTCCTCGGCCAGCGCGGCGACGTGCTCTGGACCCCGGCCGACTGGGCCTGGATCGCCGGGCTGTTCCAGGTGGTGATGCCGGGTCTGGCGCTGGGCGTGCCGGTGGTCGCGGCGCCGGTGCGGCCGCTGGAGGCGGAGGCCTGTCTGCGCGTCCTGCGCGACGCCGGCGTCCGCAACGCCTTCCTGCCGCCGGTGACGCTGCGGCTGCTGCGGGGCGCGGGCGCCGCGCTGACCGGGCTGCGCAGCATCGCCACGGGCGGCGACGCCGCCGAGCCGGAGCTCTGCGCCTGGCTGCGCGAGACCTCCGGCGCGGCGGTGAGCGAGACCTACGGGTTGACCGAATGCAACATGCTGGCGGCGCCACCGCCGCTCCCGGGGCCCCCAGGATCCGACCCGTCAGAGCCCGAGGCGCCGGGGCCGGGGACGGTGGGGCCCGCCCTGCCGGGCCTGCACCTGGCGGTGCTCGGGCCGGACGGGATGCCCGGCGCCGACGGGGCCGAGGGCGAGATCGCGGTGCGCCGCGGCAGCCCCGCGATGATGCTGGAATACTGGCGCCGGCCCGAGGAGACCGCCCGGGCCTTCGCTGGACGCTGGATGCGGACCGGCGATCGCGGCCGCCTTGATGACGGGCGGCTCACCGTTCTGGGGCGCTGCCACGACGGGCCGGACCTGCCCGGCGGACGGCTCGCCCCGGCGCGGATCGAGGCGCGGCTGCGGGCGCATCCGGCGGTCGCCGATGCCGGCGCGGTGGCCGAGCCCGGCGCGGAGGCAGGGGCCGGAGCGGTGCGGGTCTGCGTGGTCCCGGGGCAGGGCGCGGCGCCGGATGCGGCGCTGGCGGCGGCGCTGGCCGGGTGGCTGGCGGAGGGCCTGCCGCTCGCCGCCGAGGCCGTCACCGTGGCGTTCGTCGCGCGGCTGCCGCGGACGCCCAACGGGCAACTCATCCGCAGCGCGCTGCGGGGCGAGGGCTGCGGGTAGCGGGGGCGCCGCCGGACCGGCCGTCCGGCCCGGGGCGGGCCCCTGTCAGGCGCTGCGGTCGAGCAGCGCCAGGACCTCGTCCTTGTTCTTGTCGCGCTGCGCCTCGGTGCGGCGCAGGTCGCGCTGCAGGCGGGCGATTTCCTCCTGCTTGCGGGCCTTCTCCGAGCGGTGCGTGTGTTCGCGCATCCATTCCCAGACGAAGCCGATCAGCAGGCCGACCACGACGCTCAGCAGGATCACGAAGAACAGCGGCATCGACAGCACCTGCTGGATCTGCAGCAGCTCGGCCATCTCCTCGGGCAGCAGCCGCAATTCGACCATCTGGCGGTTGGCCAGGGCGACCGACACCAGCACGACGGCCAGGACCGCCAGGATAACAATCTTCACGTAGCGCATGTCAGGCCTTTCCGTTCAGTCGGTCGCGCAGCAATTTGCCGGTCTTGAAGAAGGGCACGTGTTTCTCCTCGACTTCAACCGATTCACCGGTCCGCGGGTTGCGTCCGATGCGCGCATCGCGCTGTTTGACCGAGAAGGCGCCGAAGCCGCGCAGTTCCACCCGGTCGCCGCGCGCCATGGCGTTGGTGATTTCCTCGAAGATCGTGTTCACGATCCGCTCCACGTCGCGCTGGTAGAGATGCGGATTTTCGTCAGCAATCTTCTGGATCAGTTCCGACCGGATCATGGCTACCATCCCCTGACCGCCGCATCCCGGCGGATTCCCGTGGTTTTTTCGCGACTATATGCCCAACGATAGCATTCGCAAACCGGCAGACGACGGAAATGTGTCGGCCCGGACGGCGTTTCGCGCCGCCCGGGCAGGGGGCGGGCGGGTCGGGCGGATGCGAAAAGGGCCCCCGCGCGCGGCGGGGGCCCTCGGGACGGCTCGGCCTTCAGGCGGCGATCACTCGTCGCGCTTCAGCGCGGCGCCGAGAATGTCGCCCAGCGAAGCGCCGGAATCCGACGAGCCGTACTGCTCGACCGCTTCCTTCTCTTCGGCGATCTCGCGGGCCTTGATCGACAGGCCGAGGCGGCGCGACTTGGGGTCGATATTGGTGACCCGCACGTCGACCTTGTCGCCGACCGAGAAGCGCTCCGGGCGCTGCTCGGCGCGGTCGCGGCTGAGGTCGGAGCGGCGGATGAAGGACTTCATGCCCTCGTATTCCACCTCGATGCCGCCATCCTCGATCGCGGTGACCTCGACGGTGACGATGGAGCCGCGCTTCACGCCGCCCACCGCGTCAGCGAACTTGTCGCCGCCGAGCGCCTTGATGGAGAGCGAGATGCGCTCCTTCTCGGTGTCGGTGTCCTGCACGACCGCCTGGACGACGTCGCCCTTGCGGTAGTTCTGGATGGCATCCTCGCCGCGCTCGTCCCAGGACAGGTCGGAGAGGTGCACCATGCCGTCGATGTCGCCCTCGAGACCGATGAACAGACCGAACTCGGTGATGTTCTTGACCTCGCCTTCCACGACGGTGCCCGGCGGGTGGGTCTCGTCGAAGACCTCCCACGGGTTGCGCATGGTCTGCTTGAGACCCAGCGACACGCGGCGCTTGGCCTGGTCGATCTCGAGCACCATGACCTCGACCTCCTGGGAGGTGGAGACGATCTTGCCCGGGTGCACGTTCTTCTTGGTCCAGGACATCTCGGAGACGTGGACCAGACCCTCGACCCCCGGCTCCAGCTCCACGAAGGCGCCGTAATCGGTGATGTTGGTGACGCGGCCGGCATGGACCGAGGCCAGCGGGTACTTGGCGGCCACCAGATCCCACGGATCTTCCTGCAGCTGCTTCATGCCGAGGGAAATGCGGTGGGTCTCGCGGTTGATCTTGATGACCTGGACCTTGACGGTCTCGCCGATCGACAGGATCTCGGACGGGTGGTTGACCCGGCGCCAGGCCATGTCGGTGACGTGCAGCAGGCCGTCGACACCGCCGAGATCGACGAAGGCGCCGTATTCGGTGATGTTCTTGACCACGCCGTCGACCGCCTGGCCCTCTTCGAGGTTGGCGATGACTTCGGCGCGCTGCTCGGCGCGGCTCTCTTCCAGGATGGCGCGGCGCGACACCACGATGTTGCCGCGGCGGCGGTCCATCTTGAGGATCTGGAAGGGCTGCTTGAGACCCATCAGCGGGCCGGCGTCGCGCACCGGGCGCACGTCGACCTGAGAGCCCGGCAGGAAGGCCACGGCGCCGCCGAGATCGACGGTGAAGCCGCCCTTGACGCGGCCGAAGATCGCGCCTTCGACGCGCTGGTCGTCGGCATAGGCCTTCTCGAGACGGTCCCAGGCCTCTTCGCGGCGCGCCATGTCACGGCTGATGACGGCCTCGCCGCGGGCGTTCTCGGCGGCGCGGAGATAGACCTCGACCTCGTCGCCGACGGTGATGCCCGAATCCTCGCCGGGATTCGCGAATTCCTTGAGATCGACGCGGCCTTCCATCTTGTAGCCGACGTCGATGATGGCCTGGCCCGCCTCGATGGCGATGACCTTGCCCTTGACGACAGAGCCCTCGTCGGGCGTGTCCATTTCGAGGCTTTCGTTCAGGAGGGCCTCGAATTCCTCCATGGATGCGTTCTGAGCCATGTGGTCTCTGATTTCCTTTACATCTACATATTCCGGCCGCGCGGTTGTCTCCGCCGGTCTTGGATTGGTCCTTGGGCGAGCGTGCAAGACGAAAGGGCCGGTTCGTGTCCGGCCCTGCCCGATCCTCTGTTCCGCACTCGTGTCGTGCACTCTAGACGCCGCCGCCTATAGGCCGAAACGGGGCATCTGGCAAGTCCGGGGGCCGGACGTCAGAAGACCCGCCGGGGAACCGGCGGGCCTCCATTCGCCCGGACAGGCGGTGTCGTGGCTTAGTGGCGGCCTCAGCCTGCCTGGTCGCCCTGCATCTCCTCGAGACGCTGCGCGATCTTCTGGTTCAGGTCCTGGTCCATAGAGGCGGCGCGGTTGATCGCCATGTAATCCTCGAAGGTCAGGCCCTCGGTCTCTTCGATGGCGGTGCGCATCTCGGCATTGGCCTCTTCGATCAGGGCCTGCTGCTCGCCCTCATCCTCGAGCTCTTGGAGCTGCGCGGCATAGCGGTCGCGGATCTCGGTGACGTCGATCACCGCGCTGGCGAAGGCCTCGATCTGGGCATCCTCGAAGACCGGGGTCTCCGGCGCCTCGGGCGCATCGGCCTGCATCGTGGTCTCGGCGCCGGTCTCGGCCTCGGTCTCGGCGGCGGCGCCGGTTTCGGCGGTGTCGACCTCGACGCCGGCCTCGGCCTCGGCCTTCGGCTGGACGGCGCTTTCCTGCGCCATCACGAAGGCGGTCGGCGTCGCGGTCATGGCGGTGGCCAGAAGGGCGGCGGTGATCTTGCGCTTCTCGAACATGAAGGGCTCCTTTCTCGAAGTCGCGTCGTCTTGCGCCGGGCCGCGCGGTTCGCGTCCCGTCCCGACCGAGATGGGGCGCCACCCCCGCACTTGCAAAAGCCTCAGCAAAAACCCGCCTTTACTCGGCGGAAGGGTGAGCGGCGCGCCGCCGCCCCCGGGGCGCGGCCGGTCTGTCGCGGCGCCGGCGGTCAGCCGCGCGGCGCGCGGGCCGCGTCGATGGCGGCGATGGCGCGCGCCACGGCCTCCTCGATGTCGAGCCCCGACGTGTCGATGATCACCGCGTCCGCGGCGGGCTTCAGCGGCGCGTCGGCGCGGTCCATGTCGCGGGCGTCGCGGGCGCGGATATCGGCCAGCACGGTGTCGAGGTCGGTGTCGTGCCCGGCGGCGCTGAGCTCGCGGAAGCGCCGCTCGGCGCGCACCTCGGCGGAGGCGGTGACGAAGAGCTTGGCCTCGGCGTCGGGGCAGATCACCGTGCCGATGTCGCGCCCGTCGAGCACCGCGCCTCCGGCGCGCCGCGCGAAGGCGCGCTGGAAATCGAGCAGCGCGGCGCGGACCTCGGGGATCGCCGCGACTTTGGAGGCGGCCTGGCCGACCTCGGCGGTGCGCAGCCCGTCGGCGCGGACATGCTCGGCCGACAGCGTGCGGGCGCTCTCGATCGGGTCGGCGCCGTGCAGCACCCGGAGGCCCACGGCGCGGTAGATCTGCCCGGTATCGAGATGCGCCATGTTGTAATGCTGCGCGAGACGGCGGCTGATCGTGCCCTTGCCGGAGGCGGCGGGGCCGTCGATGGCGATGGTGAAGCTCATGCCGTCACCGCCTCAGCCGCGCGCCGGATGCGGGCGCCGAGCCCGGTCATCAGCGGCTCGAAGATCGGGAAGGAGGTGGCGATGGGACCGCAATCGTCGACCCGGACGGCCTTGCGTGCAGCCAGGCCGAGCACCAGGAAGGACATGGCGATGCGGTGGTCGAGCCGGCTTTCCACAATGGCGCCGCCCGGCACCCCGCCGGGGCCGCGGCCCTCGACGCTCCACCAGTCCTCGCCTTCCTCGACGCTGACGCCGCAGGCCCTGAGACCCACCGCCATGGCGTCGATGCGGTCGCTTTCCTTGACCCGCAGCTCCTTCACCCCGGGCATGTGGGTGCGGCCCTCGGCGCAGGCCGCCACCACCGACAGGACCGGGTATTCGTCGATCATGGAGGCGGCGCGCTCGGCCGGGACCTCGATGCCCTTGAGGTCGGGCGAGAAGCGCGCGCGCAGGTCGGCGACCGGCTCGCCGCCTTCCTCGCGGGGATTCTCGAAGACCAGGTCGGCGCCCATCTCCTGCAGGGTGAAGAACAGCCCGGCGCGGGTCGGGTTGAGGCCGATATTCGGCACCAGCACGTCCGAACCCTCGGTGATCAGCGCGGCGCAGACCGGGAAGGCAGCCGAGGACGGGTCGCGCGGCACCTGGATGACCTGCGGCTTCAGCTCCGGCTGGCCCTTCAGGGTGATCACCCGGCCCTCGGACGTGGCCTCGGTGGCGATCTCGGCGCCGAAGCCCGCCAGCATGCGCTCGGAATGGTCGCGCGTTGCCTCGCGCTCGATCACCACGGTCTCGCCGGGGGCGTTGAGCCCGGCCAGGAGCACCGCCGACTTGACCTGCGCCGAGGGGACCGGCGTGGCATAGCGCACCGGCAGCGGATCGGCGGCGCCGAGGATGGTCATCGGCAGCCGGCCCCCGGCGCGGCCCACGGCGCGGGCTCCGAACAGCGCCAGCGGGTCGGTCACGCGGGCCATCGGCCGGCCGTTCAGCGAGGCGTCGCCGGTGAAGGTGGCGGCGATCGGCGTGGTGGCCATCGCCCCCATGATCAGCCGCACGCCGGTGCCGGAATTGCCGCAATCGATGACCTGCTCGGGCTCGGCGAAGCCCCCGGTGCCGACGCCGTTGACCAGCCACAGATCGTCGCGCTTCTCGATCTCGGCGCCGAAGGCCCGCATGGCGCGACCGGTGTCGAGCACGTCCTGGCCCTCGAGCAGGCCGCTGATCCGCGTCTCGCCCACCGCCAGCGCGCCGAGGATCAGCGCCCGGTGCGAGATCGACTTGTCGCCCGGGACATGCGCTTCGCCGGCCAGCGGGCCGGAGCGTTCGGCGATCATCGGGATCGGGGTGCCGTGGCTGGACATCGGGGGCTCCTTCTCGGGTCGGGCCCGGCTTTAGCAAGCCCCGGAGCGCGCGTCCATCGCCGCCGGGTCAGCGTCGGCGGAAGGTCAGGTAATGCGGCGTCCGGCCTTCGCGCAGGGCCTTTTCCTCGTAGCGCGTGGACTGCCAGTCGGCGCAGGGCCGACGCCAGTCTTCGGGCCCCTCGGCCAGCCAGTCGAAGCCCGCCTTCGGCACCTCGACGAGGGTCTGGCGCACGTAATCGGGGATGTCGGTGGCGATGCGCAGCTCCGCGCCCGGCCGCATCGCCCGGTGCAGCGGCTCCAGATGCTCCTGCGTGACGAAGCGCCTGCGGTGGTGGCGCGCCTTCGGCCAGGGGTCGGGATAGAGCACGAAGGCCCGCGCCAGCGCGCCCGCGGGCAGCACGTCGAAGAGGTCGCGCACGTCGCCCATGTGCAGCCGGACATTCTCCGCCCGGCTGTCGCGCAGCTTGCCCAGCAGCATGGCCACGCCGTTGACATAGGGCTCGCAGCCGATGATTCCGGCCTCGGGATGCGCCTCGGCCTGGCGCACCAGGTGCTCGCCGCCGCCGAACCCCACCTCCAGCCAGATCTCGCGGTCCCCGAACAGGGCGCGCAGGTCGAGCGGCGCGCGGTCGGGGTTTTCCTCCCAGTCGATGCCGGGCAGGGCCAGGCGGGGCAGGTCCTCGGCCAGGTAGCGCTCCTGGGCGGGGCGCAGCGCCTTGCCCTTGAAGCGGCCGTAGAAGTTGCGCCACGGGGCGCCCTTGGGATGTCGGGTCTCGGTCATGGGCCGGGGCAATAGCCGCGCCGCCCGGCCAAGGCAACGCCCGCCGCGGGGCCGGGCGGGCGTTTTTCCGGCGCGCCCCGGTCCGGGGCGCGCTGCGGCTCAATAGGGGAAGGGGTGCGCCTTGTGCACGGCGTCGAGCGCCGCCGCCAGCTCGTCCGGGACGTCGAGGTCGGCCGCCGGCAGGATGTGCTCGAGCTGCGCCAGCGTCGTGGCGCCGAGGATCGACGAGGCGACGAAGGGCCGCCGCGCGCTCCAGGCCAGCGCCATCCGCGCCGGGTCGAGGCCGAAGCGCTGCGCCACCTCGAGATAGGCCGCCACGGCGGGGAAGACGCGGTCGGTCTTGCGGCCGCCGAGATCGCCGTTCAGCGCCATGCGGCTGCCCTCGGGCACCGCGCCGCCCTGGTACTTGCCGGTCAGCAGCCCGGCGCCCAGAGGCGAGTAGGGCAGGAAGCCCACATCCTCGTTGACCATCAGCTCCGCCAGGTCGGTATCGGCCATGCGGTAGAGCAGCGAATACTCGTTCTGCACCGAGGCGACGCGCGGCCCGCCGGTCTCGGCGGCGATGCGCAGCCATTCCGCGGTGCCCCAGGTCGATTCGTTCGACAGGCCGAAATGCCGGATGGTGCCGCGCTCGACCTCGCGCGCGAGCGCGCCCAGCATGTCGTGCATGTGCTGGCGCGTGGCGGCGCGGTCCTGCTGCCACGGCGCGAAGCTCCATTGCTGGCGGAAGGCGTAGCTGCCGCGGTTCGGCCAGTGGAGCTGGTAGAGGTCGATGACGTCGGTCTGCAGCCGCCGCAGCGAGCCCTCGAGCGCCGCCTTCAGGGTCTCGGGGGTGATCGGCGCGCCGTCGCGCACCGCCATCTGGCCCTCGCCGGTGATCTTGGTGGCGACGATCCACTCGTCGCGGCGCCCGGTGCGGACGAACCAGTCGCCGATGATCTCCTCGGTGCGGCCGATGCTTTCCTTGGTGATCGGGTTCACCGGGTACATCTCCGCGGCGTCCATGAAGTTGATGCCGGCCGCGGCGGCGCGCTCGATCTGGGCGTGGGCATCTTCCGGCGGGGTCTGGTTGCCGAAGGTCATGGTGCCGAGGCACAGTTCCGAGACGGTCAGACCGGTGCGGCCGAGCGGGTTCATTCTCATCGGGGAAGCTCCGTTGGTTCGGGGCGCGACACTAGCGCTGCGACCCGGCGGCGCAAGACCCGGGCCGACCGCCGATTCGGAGCCGCCGTCCCATGCGACCAAAGGCGCGGTCTCCGGCTTCCCCAAGGTCACGAACCTGTCAGTTTAGCTAGTTTCAGGTAGGGGCCCTGTAACTTGTGACCGGCCGCTCCGGCGCTTCCGGCGATTGCCGCGGAGACAAACAGCTACCGCTGGGTTAATATGTATTCATCCGTCGGCGTCGCGGAATTGTCAGGCGCCACAATGCAGGGATGATCGCTCGCACCGGTCGCGCATTCAATTACAGGATGCGTTGTTCCCTGTATTCGCTACGTTTTTCCCTTTTCCGGGGGGAGCAAACATAACGGCTTCTATTTCACTGACGCGGGGGCGCCTCCTAGGAGGCGCCCCGTTTTCATGGCCCATCGCGTCTGGCCGCGGTCACGCCTCGCCGGAATCCTCCTCGGCCCCGTTCGGCGCCGGGCGCCGGTGCGAGCCGACGCCGTCCATCCGCACCAGGGTCTGGCGGTGCTGCAGATCCTGCGGCAGCAGCGGATCGGCCAGGAGCCCCAGCGCCATGGCGAGCGCCGCGAGTTCGGCGCGGGTCTCGAGCCCGGTGCGGCGCCGCAGCGCCTCGAGCCGCTGCCGCACCGCCGAGACCGAGATCGCCAGGCTGTCGGCGATCTCCTTGTCGCGGCTTCCGCGCCCGATCAGCTTGAGGATCTCGACCTGCTTCGGGCTGAGCTTGTTGCGCTCCCCGAATTCCTGCGCGAAGTGGAACAGGTAGCGCTGGTAGCCCGCCATGGCGATGGCGTGCAGCGCCCAGCCATGGGCGGCGGCGATGGCGCGCATCTCGCGGCGGGAATGGTCGCCGGCAAAGGTGATGAGCCCGCTCTGCGGCGGGGCGTATTGGCGCAGCGGCACCGCGAAGCCGGCCCGCAGACCGCGCTGGGCGGCCTCGCGCAGCACCCGCTGGCGCGCCCGCGGCACCGGGTGGTATTCGTCGATGAATTCCCAGCCCACCAGAACCGGCGTCAGCCAGCGCACTCCGTGATGGCGGAAATAGGACCATTTCGCCAGCTCGTCGTCCTGGTAGAGCTCCTGCAGCCAGCTGGCATCGTAGGACATCCGCACGAAGACCGTGGGGCGACGGTCGTTCAGGTCGGAGGCGAAGGCCAGGTCCACGCAGGGCAGGCCGACCTGCCGTCCGGCGGCGACGATCAGCCGCCAGACATCCTCGGAACTGGCGCTGCGCTCCAGCTTGACGAGAAACTCCTGCAAAATTTCCGGCACGTACCGCTCGGCCTGGGTGAGCTGTCTGCCGCTGTCATACTCGTTACCATGCATGCTCCCGCTCCCGCCGCCCGGGGGCGGCAATGCGGCCGTCACGGGTAAACCTCCGCGCCGACGCTTGTCTGGACGGCCCGCCTCGGGCAAGGGGAAGCATGGCCAAGCTGCACTTCCATTATTCCACAATGAATGCCGGCAAATCGACCCTGCTGTTGCAGGCGGCGCATAATTACGAGGAGCGCGGCATGCGCGTGCTGCTGCTGACCGCGGCGCTCGACGCCCGCGCCGGCGCCGGGCGCATCGGGTCGCGCATCGGTCTCGGCCGCGCCGCCGAGACCTTTGCCGCGGGCGACGACCTATTGGCGCGCATCGCCGCCCGGCATGCCGAGGCGCCGCTGGCCTGCATCTTCGTCGACGAGGCGCAGTTCCTGAGCCGCGACCAGGTCTGGCAGCTGGCGCGGGTCACCGACGATCTCAACCTGCCGGTGATGTGCTACGGGCTGCGGGTCGATTTCCGCGGCGAGCTGTTCCCGGGCTCGGCGGCGCTGCTGGCGCTGGCCGACTGGATGCGCGAGGTCCGCACCATCTGCTTCTGCGGCCGCAAGGCGACCATGGTGGTGCGCCGCGACAGCGACGGGCGGGCGCTGCGCGAGGGCGCGCAGGTGCAGGTCGGCGGCAACGAGACCTATGTCAGCCTGTGCCGGCGGCACTGGCGCGAGGCGGTCGGCGACCGCAGCCCCGACCCCCGGGGTTGAGCCGCGCCGCGATGGCCGCGGGCTATTCCGCCGGGGCGCGCTCGACCTGGTGGCGGATGCGGCGGATCATCGCCCAGACCCCGACCACGACGAAGGGCGTGACCGCGGCGGTGAGCATGCCCTTGGAGATGCCCAGCCCCTCGGCCAGCGGGTAGAGCAGGTAGGCTGCCAGCGAGACCGCGTAATAGCTGATCGCCACGGTCGACAGGCCCTCCACCGTCTTCTGCAGCCGCAGCTGCATGTCGGCGCGCCGGTTCATGCTTTCCAAGAGCGATTGGTTCTGCGCCTGCCGTTCGACCTCGACCCGGGTGCGCAGGAGCTCCCCGGCCCGCATCGCGCGCTGCGACATGGTGCCGATGCGGCGCTCGGCGCTCTTCACCGTGCGCATCGCCGGATCGTAGCGCCGCATCATGAACTCGGCGAAGGTCTGCCGCCCCTCCCAGCGCACCTCGCGCAGCACCGAGATGCGCTGCGCGACGATGGCCTCGTAGGCCTCGGTGGCGCCGAGCCGAAAGGCGGTCTGCGCCGACAGCGTCTCGAGCTCGGCAGAGACCGCGAGCAGCGCCTTGAGCGTCTCCTCGGCCGGCGCCGTCCCCTGGGTCATCGCCTCCATCAGCTGCGACAATTCCCCGTCGATCTCGCCCAGCTTGGGCGACAATTCCCGGACCTTGGTGAAGCCCAGCATCGACATGGTCTTGTAGGTCTCGATCTCGCAGAGGCGCTGCACGATGCGGCCGATGCGGCGCTCGCCCACATGCGGCCGTGCGAAGACCGCGAAGCGCTGGTGGCCGGCCGGGTCGATGCGGAAATCGCCCGCGATGATGGCGTCGTCGTCGATCACCGCGCTGGTGGCGACGCTCTCGGGCACGAACCAATCTTCGAGCAGGTCGGCGATCTCGGTCTCGTCGTCGGGACGCACCGCCACCCGGATCAGCGCCGAGGTCATCCGGACGCCGGGCGCCTGGTCCAGCCAGTCTGCGGGAAAGACCTCAAAATCGGCGGGATCGAAGGGCCTGCCGCCGGAGCCGTCAAGGAACACCGTATAGGTGACGAACTCGGTATGCTGCTCCCATTTCAGCGAATGCCGCCCGATGCGGCCGGAAAAATGCGTGGCCCCGGGCTGCGGGTGCTGGGTGCCGTGCCGGTCGAGCAGCGCGGTCAGGTGCGCAAGGTCGAGCGCGCGGTCGCGTCCGGCGGCGTTGCGGGGCTTCTTGACCGCCAGAAACACCGCGCGGCAGGGCGCGGTCAGCGACGGGAACGGGCGGGCGTGCAGCTCGTTGGCGAGCCGGTAGCGCAGCGGGTGGTCCTGGATTGGGGGCATTCGTCTCGGTCGCGGGAGGGGTCGGCCCGACTAGATACCCCGGCCGTCCGCGGGTAAAGGCGAAAACGGGGTCCGCGGGGCCTTACGGCCGCGAGCGTGGCTCAGCCGTCGCGCGGCGCCTCTCCGGCGGGCAGGTCGGGATCGCCGGGCGGGGTTTCCAGCCGGATCGCCAGCAGCGCGGCGCGCAGCAGCACCAGCAGCGCGGCGAGGCCCAGGACGACGTCCCAGTCGCCGATCAACGGACCGGCCAGCATCGCGATGCCGGACAGCAAAAGGCCCATCGTCGCCATCGCGAAGACGCGCATCGAACGGGTTTCCGGGCTGATCATGGCGGCGTTCCTTTCCGTCTCGGCGGCCGGCTCGGGCGGGACCGTTCCGGGCTAGCACAAGACTAGGCGGGTCGTCAGAGGCGCCAAATCGGCTCGGCGGGACTTGGCGCAGCTACCGGCGGGGAACGGCCAAGCGGGGGCAGGGGCGAAGGCGTCCGGGCTTCGCTTCGCCGGGAACCGTTGCCGAGATGCCACAGCGCCGACGCAGAAAGGCCCCGCCGGGGCGGGGCCTTTCTCGATCGGGTCGAAGCTCTTCGACGGTCAGCTGATCTTGGTCAGCAGCTCGTCCAGCGACTTCTTGGCATCGCCGTAGAACATCCGGGTATTGTCCTTGAAGAACAGCGGGTTCTCGATGCCGGAATAGCCGGTGCCCTGGCCCCGCTTGGAGACGAAGACGGTCTTGGCCTTCCAGACTTCCAGAACCGGCATGCCGGCGATCGGCGAGTTCGGGTCTTCCTGCGCCGCCGGGTTCACGATGTCGTTCGAGCCGATCACGATGACCACGTCGGTGTCCGGGAAGTCGTCGTTGATCTCGTCCATCTCGAGCACGATGTCGTAGGGCACCTTGGCCTCGGCCAGGAGCACGTTCATGTGCCCGGGCAGGCGGCCGGCCACCGGGTGGATGGCAAAGCGCACCTCCTTGCCCTGGGCGCGCAGCCGGCGGGTCAGCTCGGCCACGTTACCCTGTGCCTGCGCCACCGCCATGCCGTAGCCCGGCACGATGACCACGCTGTCGGCCTCGTCGAGCGCCTGCGCCACGCCGTCGGCGTCGATCGGCACCTGCTCGCCCTCGATCTCGGCCGCCGGACCCGCCGAGCCGCCGAAGCCGCCGAGGATCACCGAGATGAACGACCGGTTCATCGCCTTGCACATGATGTACGACAGGATGGCACCCGAGGAGCCCACCAGCGCGCCGACCACGATCAGCAGGTCGTTGGACAGCGAGAAGCCGATCGCCGCCGCGGCCCAGCCCGAGTAGGAGTTGAGCATGGAGACCACGACCGGCATGTCGGCGCCGCCGATGCCCATGATCAGGTGGTAGCCGATGAACAGCGCCAGCAGCGTCATCAGGAAGAGCGGGAAGAAGCCGCCCGAGGCGAAGTACCAGATCAGGCAGAGCACCGAGATCGCCGCCGCGGCGGCGTTCAGGATGTGGCCGCCGGGCAGCTTGGTCGCCGCCGAGGTGACCTTGCCCGCGAGCTTGCCGTAGGCGATCACCGAACCGGTGAAGGTCACCGCGCCGATGAACACGCCGAGGAAGAGCTCGAGCCGCAGCACGTTGATCTCGGCCTGGGTCTTGTGGGCGACGATGGCGGCGAAGCCGCGGAAGCCCTCGGCCACGCGGTCGGCCTCGGCGAGCGCCGCCGCTTCCATCTCGTAGGAGAGCGGGAAGGGCACGCCGGCCTCGGCGAAGGCGGCGGCGACGCGGCCGATCTCGATATGGGCGTTGTAGCCCACGAAGACCGCGGCGAGACCGACGAGCGAGTGCATCGCCGCGACGAGCTGCGGCATCTCCGTCATCTGCACGCGCTGCGCCACGACGACGCCGATGGCGCCGCCGGCGGCGATCAGGATGACCGAGAGTATCCACAGGCCGGCGCCGGGGCCGGTGAGGGTTGCCAGCACGGCGAGCGCCATGCCGACGATGCCGTACCAGACCGCGCGCTTGGCGCTTTCCTGGCCCGACAGGCCGCCCAGGCTGAGGATGAAGAGGACGGCCGCGACCACGTAGGCCGCCGTAGTGAATCCGAATTCCATGTGTCCGCTCCGACCCTTACGATTTCTGGAACATGGCGAGCATGCGCCGCGTCACGAGGAAGCCGCCGAAGATGTTGATCCCCGCCATGAAGACCGACAGCGCCGCGAGCAGGATCACCAGCCAGGAGCCCGACCCGATCTGCATCAGGGCGCCGAGGATGATGATCGACGAAATCGCGTTGGTGACGGCCATCAGCGGCGTGTGCAGCGAGTGGCTGACGTTCCAGATCACCTGGAAGCCGATGAAGACCGCGAGCACGAAGACGATGAAGTGCTGCAGGAAGCTGGCCGGCGCGACGAGGCCCACCAGCAGCATCAGCACCGCGCCGACGCCCAGCAGCGTGACCTGGTTCTTGGTCTGCGCCTTGAACGCGGCCAGTTCCTCGGCCCGGCGCTCCTCGGGGGTCTTTTCCTTTTCCTTGGGCTTGGGCTTGGCCGCGGCGATCGCCTTGGTCTTCGGCGGCGGCGGCGGGAAGGTGACCTCCTGCTTGTGCGCGATGGTCGCGCCGCGGATCACGTCATCCTCCATGTCGTGATTGACCACGCCGTCCTTCTCGGGGGTCAGGTCGGTCACCAGGTGGCGGATGTTGGTGGCGTAGAGCGTCGAGGCCTGGGTCGCCATGCGGCTCGGGAAATCGGTGTAGCCGATGATCACCACGCCGTTGTCGGTGACGATGCGCTCGTCCTTGACGGTCAGCTTGCAATTGCCGCCACGCTCGGCCGCGAGATCGACGATCACCGAGCCGGGCTTCATGGCCTTGACCATGTCCTCGGTCCAGAGCTCGGGCGCCTCGCGGTTGGGGATCAGCGCCGTGGTGATGACGATGTCCATGTCGGGGGCCAGTTCGCGGAACTTGGCCAGCTGGGCCTCGCGGAATTCGGGGCTCGACGGCTTGGCGTAGCCGCCGCTCTCGGAGCCGTCCTCGACCTCCTCGTCGAAGTCGAGATAGACGAATTCGGCGCCCATCGATTCGACCTGTTCGGCCACTTCGGGGCGCACGTCGAAGGCGTAGGTGATGGCGCCCAGCGAGGTCGAGGTGCCGATCGCGGCGAGACCCGCGACGCCGGCGCCGACCACCAGGACCCTGGCCGGCGGGACCTTGCCCGCGGCGGTCACCTGGCCGGTGAAGAAGCGGCCGAAATTGTTGCCGGCCTCGATCACCGCGCGGTAGCCCGCGATGTTGGCCATCGAGGACAGCGCGTCCATCTTCTGGGCGCGGCTGATGCGCGGGATCATGTCCATTGCGATGACGCTGGCGCCCTTGTCGGCGGCGCGCTTCATCAGGTCCTCGTTGGAGGCCGGATAGAAGTGGGAGATCAGCGTCTTCTCGGGCGACAGCCGGTCGACCTCCTCGTCGGTGGGCGGGCGCACCTTGGCGATGATGTCGGCCCCGGCCCAGAGCGCGTCGGCGCCCTCCACGACCTCGACCCCGGCCTCGCGATAGGCCTCGTCGAGAAAGCCCGCCTTCTCGCCGGCACCGGCCTCGATCAGACATTCATGCCCGAGCTTCTGCAGCATCCTGGCCGAATCCGGCGTCATCGCGACGCGATTCTCGCCGGGCAGGATCTCCTTTGGCGTTCCTATTTTCACGCGGTCAGTCCCTTCTCACCCTCGTCTCGTGGCACCCGCACGGCCAAGGCCCGAAGGCCCCCCTTCCGGCGGCGCGGCGTGCTCATCGAGCGGTTTAGATCACAGCCGGGGGGTGAATTAAAGATAGCCATAGGTTTGTTGCGACACCTCGTCCTGGTCAGCAAGATACTTGCCCGCCCATGCGGCCGTTTCCGACCTGACGCCGCGGCACATTCGGCCCCGATCTGCGGCCGGGATGCCGCCGCACCGGCCGCTCAGAGCGGCGCGCCGCGGGGATCGAGCGCGTCGCGGAGGCCGTCGCCCAGGTAGTTCACCGCCAGCACGGTGAGCGAGATCGCCGCCCCGGGCAGGATCACCCGCTCGGGATAGGCCACCATGCGCGGCACCGCGTCGGCCAGCAGCTTGCCCCAGCTCGGATGGTCGGAGGGAAAGCCCAGGCCCAGGAAGGACAGCGCGCTTTCGGTGATGATCGCGGAGGCCAGGCCGAGGCTGGCGGAGACCAGGATCGGCGAGGCCACGTTGGGCAGCAGGTGCCCCGCGACGATGGCGCCGGGGCGGCTTCCCAGGGTTTCGGCGGCCTGCACGAAGTCGCTTTCCCGAAGCGTCAGGACGGCGCCGCGCACCAGCCGCGCCATCGGCATCCAGGCGGTCACCCCGATCACCCCGACGATCAGCACGAACATGCCGCCCTCGGGGCCGAGCGCGGCGCGCAGCGGCTGGCGGAACAGCGTCACCGCGACCAGCAGGAGCGGCAGCAGGGGCAGGGCGAGGAACAGGTCGGTGAGCCGCATCAGCGGCCCGTCGAGCCGCCGCCAGTAGCCGGCGACCAGCCCCAGCGCGGTGCCGATGGCCAGCGCCACCAGCGTCGCCGCGGCGCCCACGGCGAGCGAGGTGCGGCCGCCGGCGATCAGCTGGGCAAGCTGGTCCCGGCCAAGCTGGTCGGTGCCCAGCGGATGCGCCCAGGCGCTGCGGCCGGCCTCCTGCCAGACCGGGCGGAGATCCTTGTTGGCAAGGTCGAGCCGCTGCGGGTCGAGCGGCCAGAGCCAGGGCCCGAGCAGCACCAGCGCCGCGATCACCGCCAGGAGGCCGGCGCCCAGCACCGCACCGGTGTGGCGCAGGAAGCGCGTCCGGGCCCGCCGCCCCGGCCCCGGCACCGGCCGCGGCGCCGTCGGCGCGCGGCCGGCGGCGCGGGCGGGCTCGGCGAGGGCGAGGTCGGCGGACTTGCGGTCAGTCATAGCGGATGCGCGGGTCGAGGAGCCCGTAGAGCAGATCGGCCAGGAGGTTGCAGAGCACGATCAGGACCGCGAACAGGAAGGTCAGGGTCATCACCATCGGCAGGTCGTTGGCGAAGAGCGCGGTGATCAGCAAATGGCCGATGCCGTTCACCTTGAAGATGGTCTCGGTGATGATGGCGCCGCCGAAGATCGCCGGCGCGCCGAGCGCCAGCACCGTGACCACCGGGATCAGCGCGTTGCGCAGGGCGTGGCGCCCGATCACCCGCCGTTCGCGCAGCCCCTTGGCGCGCGCGGTGCGCAGGTAATCCTCGCCCAGCGTGTCGAGCATGGCGGCGCGCATGTAGCGCGAGATCTGCGCCGTGACCTGCAGCGCCAGCACCGCCACCGGCATCGCCATCTGCCGCAGCTGCGCCAGCAGGCTGTCCCAGTCCCGCACCACGAGCGTGGTGTCGTAGACCGAGGGCAGCCAGCCGAGCCCGACCGAGAACACGACGATCAGCAGCGGGCCGGTGAAAAAGGGCGGCACCGAAAAGCCCAGCATCGCCACCAGCGTCGCGGCCTGGTCGAACAGCGAATGCTGGCGGCAGGCCGAGAGGATGCCGAGCGGCAGCGCTATCAGCGCCCCCAGCAGATAGGCCAGGCCCACCACCCAGAGCGTCTGCGGCAGCCTTTCGACGACGATGTCCATGACCGGCGACCGGGTCTGCCAGGACAGCACGCGCTGCTCGCCTTCGTAGCTCGCCGTGTCGGGCAGCCAGCCCAGCAGCCGGCTGTCGGCGGTCGCCCAGTCGAGCAGCAGGCGCGGCTCCACCCAGAGCATCTGGCGCAGCCATTTCAGGTATTGCACCAGCGCCGGCTCGCCCAGCCCCAGCGCCTCGCGCATCCGCGCCTTGACCTCGGGCGGCACGGTGAGCGGCACGCTGGCCATCGGATCGCCCGGGGCCAGCTGCAGCAGCATGAAGATCGCGAGGCTGATCAGCAGCAGCGTCGGCACGCCGAAGGCGAGGCGGCGCAGCGCGTAGCTCAGCATGGCGCGGCCCCGCAGCGTCCGGCGCGCGCCGGCGCGGCATCGCGGCGGCCGCGGGGGGGGGGGGGGGGGGGTGGGGGG
>NZ_JBTLRM010000010.1:62974-92858 GCF_054482755.1 Roseivivax sp. CAU 1761 | reverse complement strand
CCCCCCCCGGGCCCGGTCTGGACGGACCGGCCCCGGCGTCACGGCGCGATGCGGTGCCAGTCGGCGATGTTCCAGAGCTCGCTGTCCCAGGTGTTCAGGACCACCCCGCCCAGCGAATTGGCATGCGCCGAGACCCGACCGCGATCGACCAGCGGCAGGATCACCATGGCGTCGCGGGTCAGCATGTCGTTGAGCCGGCGGGCGATCTCGCCGCGCGCCTCGGGATCGCCGGTCTGCGCCAGGCGGTCGAGCAGCGCGTCGTAATCGGGGTCGCAGTAGCGGTTGATGTTCTCGCCCTGCCACTGCGTCTCGGGGCGGGGCTCGTTGCCGCAGCGATACATCGACAGGTAGGCCTGCGGATCGGTGCCGTCGAAGTTGTTGGCGTACATCTCGACGTCGGCATAGAACTTCTGGAAGGTGTCCGGGCTGCCCGGATCAGCGCCGAAATAGACGCTGGCATCGATGTTGCGCAGCTCGGTCTCGACCCCGATCTCGGCCCACCATTGCTTGATGATGGCCTGGAAATCCTGCCGCACCGCATTGGTCGAGGTCTGGAACAGCAGCGACAGGCGGCGGCCGTCCTTCTCGCGCACGCCGTCGCCGTCCGTGTCGGTCCAGCCGGCCTCCTCGAGCAGCGCCCGCGCGCCGTCGAGATCCTGGGTCAGGCATTCGGTGTTGTCGCTGGCATAGAGCGCCGGCGCCGGCACCAGGTTGCAGGTCGGGCGCCCGGACGCGCCGTAGCCGATCTCGACCAGGGTGGGCCGGTCGATGGCCATGGAGAGGGCGCGGCGCACCCGCGCATCGGTCAGGATCGGATGCGGATGGGCGAGGGTGGCGCGCTCGCCCTCGGGCAGGTCCGGCGACGGGTCGGACAGGTTGATCTCGATGCGCTCGACCAGCGAGCCGAAGGCGGTGATCGCCCGGCCCTGGCCCGAGGCCAGCATCCCGGCCAGCACGTCCGGGGCCAGCTGCAGGTTCCAGGCATAGTCGAATTCGCCGGTCTCGAGCACCGCGCGCCCGGCCGCCGCCGCGTCGCCGCCGCCCTTGAAGACGACGCGGTCGAAGGCGGGCTTGCCCGGCTCGCGGTATTCGGGATTGGCGGCGAAGGTGATGACGTCGTTGGGCCGGAACTCGGTGACGGTGAAGGGTCCGGTGCCGATGGGGCCGAAATTGGCCTCGGTGCAGCTCGACGCGGCGGCGCCGAGGCAGGGCTCGAACTGCGCCTTCTGCAGGATGGGGGACTGGTTGCCCATGAAGGGCAGGTAGGGGTTCGGCATCGGCCGGGTGAAATCGACGCGCACGGTGCGGTCGTCCAGAGCCTCCACAGCGGCCACCTGGTCGAATTTCGCGCCCTGCGAACAGGCGCCCTCGGGGTGCATGCAATATTCGGCGGTGAAGACCACGTCGGCCGAGGTCACCGGGCTGCCGTCGGACCAGGTCAGGCCGGCGCGCAGCCGCCAGGTGATGGCGGTCAGGTCCTCGGCCACGCCGCCATTGCCGATCGTGGGAATTTCCTCGGCGAGCCAGGGCAGGGGGGTGCCGGTCTCGTCGAAGCGGCCAAGGGGCTCCAGCACGAGGCTTGCCGCCTCGATGTCCTTGGTGCCGCCCGAGAGATAGGGATTCAGGATCGACGGCGCCTGCCAGTAGAGGATGCGCACCTCGCCGTCGGCGCCGCGTTCGGCCAGCGCCGCCGTGCACGTCAGGGTGAGGGCGAGGGCGACGCACAGCGACCACGGCAAAGACATCATGGGATTCTCCTGGCGCGGTTGAACTCCGCCGGACCGGCGACCGCATACCGGCATCGAACCGGCTGCCTGGCAAAAATGCAAGCCTGTTGGGCGTCAAAGGTTCCGTATTTTGAATATGTTAACCCCCTGCGCCGCGTCCCGGGGCGGGCCGCGCGCCGGCCGTCTTGGCGGCTGGCGTCGGGCCGGCCGGAAGCGGCGGACTCGCCGCCCCCGACAGGGCCGGGGCCGCGGTCCCGCGGCGCGCCCGGGGGCCGGGATCCCGCCTCGGGGGCCGGCCTTCGGGGGGTGATTCTCCCTGGATGGGGCCGCGGATCGCGGCGCCCCAGGCCAGCGACTTGGCCATTCTTCGGGAATCCCGAAAGGCGTTTGCCCGTTTATTTCATTTTCAAGTGGCCTCGGCGGGGAAACACTTTCGCCAAATCAAAGGCAGACAGGGGGAATGAACGATGACGATGCCCGAAACCTACGCCGTGCCGCGCGATCCGGCACTCTGGAACGAGGACCTGGCGCCGCTGCCCAAGGCGGAGCGCAAATGGCGCTGGTTCGAGATCTTCAACGTCTGGTCGAACGACATCCAGTCGCTGTTCGGCTACACGCTCGCCGCCACGCTGTTCCTGACCTCCGGCCTCAACGGCTGGTGGGTCTTCGCGGCGATCATCCTCGCCGGTCTCTTCGTGATGTGGCTGGTCAACCTGACCGGCAGCCCCTCGGTGCGCTACGGCATTCCCTACCCGGTGATGGCGCGCGCCGCGATGGGGGTGCGCGGCGCCAACCTGCCGGCGCTGATCCGCGGCATCGTGGCGATCTTCTGGTACGGGGTGCAGACCTATTTCGCCTCGACCGCGGTGGCGATGCTCTTGAAGGCGCTGTTCGGCGCCGGCGGCGCGCCGATCCTGCTGGGCCTGACCGGGCTCGACTGGGTCGCCTATATCTTCGTCTCGGCCTTCCAGGTGGCGCTGTTCCTGCGCGGCATCGACTGGATCACCAAGTTCCTGAACTGGGCCGGGCCGCTGGTCTACGCGGTGATGATCGCGCTGGCGCTCTACATCTGGTACGCCGCCGGCAACTCGATCTTCGGCGCGCTGGGCACCATCTTCGCCGCCGAGGAGGGCAGCACCGGCGGTCTGGTGGCCTTCCTCGGGGTGATCGGCACGATGATCGCCTACTTCGCCGCGGTGATCATCAATTTCGGCGACTTCTCGCGCTTCGTGAAGAGCGAGGGACAGATGAAGTTCGGCAACTTCATGGGCCTGCCGGTGAGCCTCGCGGTGTTCTCCTTCCTCGCCATGTTCACCACCGCCGGCACCGTGGTGCTGTTCGGCGAGGCCCTGACCAACCCGTCCGAGATCGTCGCCCGGGTCGACAGCCTGACGCTGACGGTGATCGCGGCGCTGACCTTCTTCGCCGCCACAGTGGGCATCAACCTCGTGGCCAACTTCATCCCGCCGGCCTACGACCTCGCCAACCTCGCCCCGGCGAAGATCTCGGCGCGCACCGGCGGCATGATCACCGCGGCACTGGCCTTCTTCATCGGGGCGTTCTGGCTGCCGGTGATCTCGCAGATCGGCATTGCGGGCTTCGTCGACACGCTGGGCGCGGTGCTGGCGCCGCTCTACGGCATTCTGGTCGCCGACTACTACCTGGTGAAGCGCCGCAAGCTCGACCTCGACGCGCTCTTCACCCTCGATCCGGCCGGCGCCTACCACTACCAGAACGGCTGGAACAAGCGGGCGATCATCGCCTTCGGCATCGCGGCGGTGTTCTCGGTGCTGACGGTCTGGGTGCCGGCCTTCGCGGCGCTGTCGGGCTTTGCCTGGGTGATCGGCGCGCTGATCGGCGGCGGGCTGCACGTGACCCTGTCGAAGCGCGTGCCGGCGCCCGCCGCCACCGCCGCGGCGGGGACCGGGGCGGCCTGAACCGACCGCTGCCGAAGACGCCTTAGCGGTCGCGCCTTCCGGGGCGCGGCCGCGCGCGTTTGCGCCCCCGGACGCGGCCTGCATTCCGTCCGCCGCGGGCGTGCTGCGCTGCGGCATAACTTTCCCGCACCGGGCGCGTTGACAGGCCTCTTTGCATCTCCTATCTCGGCGCCGTTAGCACTCGACGATGGTGAGTGATAACTGCCCGCCTCACGGGGGGCACATACAAACTTTGAGCCAAGGAGACTCGAAGATGGCATTCAAACCGCTTCATGACCGCGTTCTGGTCCGCCGCGTCGAGAGCGACGAGAAGACCAAGGGCGGTCTGATCATCCCCGACAGCGCGAAAGAGAAGCCGGCTGAGGGCGTGATCGTTGCGTGTGGCGAAGGTGCGCGCAAGGATTCGGGCGAACTGATCGCAATGGCCGTGAAGGCCGGCGACAAGGTCCTGTTCGGCAAGTGGTCGGGCACCGAAGTGTCGATCGACGGCGAAGACCTGCTGATCATGAAGGAAAGCGACATCCTCGGCATCATCGAGGACGCGTCGGCAGCCAAGGCCGCCTGATCGCGGCGAACGCTGTTTTTTCCCTCACACGACCCGAATTGACCAAGGAGAAGTGACATGTCTGCCAAGGACGTGAAATTCGATACCGATGCCCGCAACCGCATGCTGCGCGGCGTCAACATCCTCGCCGACGCGGTGAAGGTGACCCTCGGCCCGAAGGGCCGGAACGTGGTCCTGGACAAGTCGTTCGGCGCCCCCCGCATCACCAAGGACGGTGTCTCGGTCGCCAAGGAAATCGAGCTTGAGGACAAGTTCGAGAACATGGGCGCGCAGATGGTGAAGGAAGTCGCTTCCCGCACCAACGACGAGGCCGGCGACGGCACCACCACCGCGACCGTTCTGGCCCAGGCGATCGTCCGCGAGGGCATGAAGTCGGTCGCCGCCGGCATGAACCCGATGGATCTCAAGCGCGGCATCGACCTCGCGACCTCCAAGGTCGTCGAGCAGATCAAGAACGCCTCGCGCAAGGTCGAGAACTCCGACGAGGTCGCGCAGGTCGGCACCATCTCCGCCAACGGCGAAGAATCGATCGGCAAGATGATCGCCGAGGCGATGCAGAAGGTCGGCAACGAGGGTGTCATCACCGTCGAAGAGAACAAGGGCATGGAGACCGACGTCGAAGTCGTCGAGGGCATGCAGTTCGACCGCGGCTACCTCTCCCCCTACTTCGTGACCAACTCCGAGAAGATGGTCGCGGAACTCGACGATTGCATGATCCTGCTGCACGAGAAGAAGCTCTCCTCGCTGCAGCCGATGGTGCCGCTGCTCGAGTCGGTGATCCAGTCGCAGAAGCCGCTGCTGATCATCGCCGAGGACGTCGAAGGCGAAGCGCTGGCGACCCTCGTGGTCAACAAGCTGCGCGGTGGCCTGAAGATCGCCGCCGTCAAGGCGCCGGGCTTCGGTGACCGTCGCAAGGCCATGCTGCAGGACATCGCGATCCTGACCGGCGGCCAGGTGATCTCGGAAGATCTCGGCATGAAGCTCGAGAACGTGACCATGGACATGCTGGGCTCGGCCAAGCGCGTCTCGATCACCAAGGACGAGACCACCATCGTCGACGGCAACGGCGACAAGTCCGAGATCGAAGCACGGGTCAACCAGATCCGCGGCCAGATCGAGGAGACCACCTCCGACTACGATCGCGAGAAGCTCCAGGAGCGCGTCGCGAAGCTGGCCGGTGGTGTGGCGGTGATCCGCGTCGGCGGTGCCACCGAGGTCGAGGTGAAGGAGCGCAAGGACCGCGTCGATGACGCGCTCAACGCGACCCGCGCCGCGGTCCAGGAAGGCATCGTGGTCGGCGGCGGCGTCAGCCTCGTGCAGGGCGCCAAGTCGCTCGAAGGCCTGACCGGCGCCAATTCCGACCAGACCGCGGGCATCACGATCGTCCGCCGCGCGCTGGAAGCGCCGCTGCGTCAGATCGCCGAGAATGCCGGCGTCGACGGGTCGGTGGTCGCGGGCAAGATCCGCGAGAGCCAGGACCTGAAGTTCGGCTACAACGCCCAGACCGACGAATATGGCGACATGTTCAAGTTCGGCGTGATCGACCCGGCCAAGGTGGTGCGCACCGCGCTCGAGGATGCCTCCTCGATCGCCGGCCTCCTGATCACCACCGAGGCGATGGTGGCCGACAAGCCGCAGAAGGAAGGTGCCGGCGCTGGCGGCGGCATGCCCGACATGGGCGGCATGGGCGGCATGATGTAATCATCCGCCGGTCCCACGGGACGGCCAGGGGGGTCCGCTTCGGCGGGCCCCCTTTTCACGTGCGGGGCAGGGGGCGGAACGGGCGGAGCGCGGGCCGGAATGCACCGCCGGAGCCGCCGACATGTCTTTTTCAGGACACAATCGAAGGGCATCTCGGAGGGCGAGGCTACACGATGTTGCTTCGTTCGCGCATTTCGGCGACAGCGGAGATGGACACCGCCAGATCATGGCGCGCGTTTTGGAACACCACGACGCGATGCGGCGTTGCAGATCAAACGGAAATGTCAAGAGCAGCTTAATCGCCATGAACCCGATCGTCATCTACCTGCTTATGTTCGCCAGCGTCGCCGGCATGTTCCTGCTGAGCGCCGCGCTGATCTCGTTTGCCGGCCGCCGCGCCGAACCGGCCAGCCCGCCCAAGGCCGAGACCCGCAGCACCCCGGCGACCGGTCTGCAAGCGGCAGGCTGAGGCCCCGTTCCAAAGGGCCGCGCGTGCTGAACACCGGATTTCTCAGAGACCTGCATCGTGGAGAGGAGCCGTCGATCGACGCGCTCCTCTCCGCTGCGTTCGGGGGCCAAGACGAGGTCCGTCTGGTGCGCAATTTGCGGCGTGCCGGCGCCATGGCCGGCGAATGCGTGGTCCCGGCGGAGGGCGATGGCGGCGCGCCCGTGGCCTATCTGGCGCTGTCGCAGATGCGGGGTCCGAAGGGCTGGCTGTGCCTCGCGCCGGTGGCGGTGGCGCCGCCGCACCAGGGCCGCGGCATCGGCCGCCGCGCCGTCGGCATGGTCGCCGCCTGGGCCCGCGCCGCCGGGCAGACCGTGGTGGTGCTGGGCGAGACCGGCTTCTACGAACGGGCGGGGTTTTCGCTGGCGCGGGCGCAGAACCTGACCTCGCCCTATCCCGTCGATCACACGCTGATCGCCCGGCCGGGCGAGGACGCGCCGGCCGAGACGCTGGTCTATCCCGAGGCCTTCGGCGCCTGAGCGCGCCGCCCCGCGCCGGGCGAGGGCGTCATGCGGGGCTTCCCCCCGCGCCGCGTCGGCGCTACCCCCGAGCCGCAATCTTCGCGAAGAGGTGGCGATGAGCCTGGCCCTGACCCTGCATGGCGGCGACGTGCTGCATCCCGACGGCTGGCGCCGCGAGGCCCTGAGCCTCGCGGATGGGCGCATCGCGGCCGCGCCCGAAGGGCGCGCCGTCGACCTGACCGGCTTCCGCATCCTGCCCGGCATCGTCGACATCCACGGCGACGGCTTCGAACGCCACGTGGCGCCGCGGCGCGGCGCCCTGCGCGAGGTCACCGGCGGGCTGCTCGCGGCCGAGGCGGAGCTTGCCGCCCATGGCGTGACCACCGCGGTGCTGGCGCAATTCTGGAGCTGGGAAGGCGGCCTGCGCGGCCCGGACTTCGCCGAGGCGGTCTTTGCCGGGTTGGCGGCGATCCGCAGCCGCGTCGACACCGACCTGCGGGCGCAGCTGCGGCTCGAGACGCACATGGTCGACGATTTTCCGCGGGTCGCGGCGGCGATGCAGCGGCATGGGATCGGCTACCTCGTCTTCAACGATCACCTGCAGCACGACCGGCTGGCCGAGGGCCGGCGGCCCAAGCAGATGACCGGGCAGGCGCTGAAATCGGGCCGCAGCCCGGAGGCGCATCTGGCCCTGATGCAGGCGCTGCATGCCCGCGGCCCCGAGGTGCCGGCGGCGCTCGACGCGCTGGCGGCGGAGCTGCGGGCGGCGGGGGTGATCCTCGGCAGCCACGACGACCGCAGCGCCGGGGACCGCGCGGCGGCGCATCGCCGCGGCGCGCGCATCGCCGAGTTCCCCGAGACCCGGGAGGCCGCGGCGGCGGCCCGGGCCGCCGGCGACGGCATCGTCATGGGGGCGCCCAACGTGGTGCGCGGCAACAGCCACAAGGGCAATGTCGCGGCGCTCGACCTCGTGGCCGAGGGGCTCTGCGACGCTTTGGCCTCGGATTACCATTACCCGTCGCTGATCGCCGCCGTGGGCACGATCGTCGAGCGGGGGCTGGCCGGGTGGCCCGCCGCCTGGCGGCTGGTCTCGGACGGGCCGGCCCGGCTCCTGGGGCTCGCGGATCGTGGCCGCATCGCGCCGGGTCTGCGCGCCGATCTGGTGGTGCTCGACCCCGATGACCGGGTCGCCGCGACCATCGCCGGCGGTGCCGTCACCTTCCTGCGCGGCACCGCGGCGCGCCGCTTCTTGGCCTGACGGCCGGCTGGCCCGCCCCTCAGCGCAGGATGCGGTTGACGTGGCCCATCTTGCGGCCCGGACGGGCCTCGGCCTTGCCGTAGAGATGCAGCGCGGTGTCGGGCTCGCGCGCCAGCTCGGCGACCCGGTCGATGTCGTCGCCGATCAGGTTCTCCATCACCACGTCGGCATGCCGGGCCCCGTCGCCCAGGGGCCAGCCCGCGACGGCGCGGATATGCTGCTCGAACTGGTCGACGGCGCAGCCGTTCTGCGTCCAGTGCCCGGAATTGTGCACCCGGGGCGCGATCTCGTTGACCACGAGCCCCGCCTCGGTGACGAAGAGCTCCACCCCCATCACCCCGACATAATCGAGCGCGTTGAGGATGCGGCCGGCCAGCAGCACCGCGTCCTGGCTGTCGCGGGGGCGCAGCCGCGCCGGCACCGAGGTGGTGTGCAGGATGCCGTCGCGGTGCACGTTCTCGCCGGGATCGAAGCAGGCCACCGCGCCGTCGGCGCCGCGCGCCGCGATCACCGAGACCTCGCGCTCGAAGCGCACGAAGCCCTCGAGGATCGCCGGGGCGCCGTCAAGCTCGGCCAGCGCGGCCTCGGCGCCGCCGGCCTCGGTGATCCGGGCCTGGCCCTTGCCGTCATAGCCGAAGCGGCGGGTCTTGAGGATCGCCGGCGTGCCGATCCGGGCCAGCGCCTCGGCCAGCGCCGCGGCATCGGGCACGTCGGCATAGGGCGCGGTGCGCAGGCCCAGTCCGGTCAGGAAATCCTTCTCCGTCAGGCGGTCCTGGCTGACCCGCAGCGCCTCGCGGCCCGGGCGGATCGGCACCGTCTCCTCGATCAGGTCGAGCGCCGCGGTCGGCACGTTCTCGAACTCGTAGGTCACCGCGTCGACGCTGCCGGCGAAGGCCCGGAGCGCCGCGGCATCGTCGTAGGGGGCGGTGGTCACGCGTTGCGCGACATGACCCGCGGGCGGCGCCGCGCTGGGTTCGTAGACATGCGCGAGAAAGCCGAGGCGGCTGGCCGCCACCGCCAGCATGCGGCCGAGCTGGCCGCCGCCGAGAATGCCGATCGTGGCGCCTTGGGGGAGGGGATTCTGCATGGGTCTCGCTCGGATGGAGAGGGGGCGGTCAGTCCTGCGGGGCGTCGGGGATGGAGGCCGAGAGCTCGGCGCGCCAGCGCTCCAGCCGTTCGGCCAGGGCGGCATCCCCGAGCGCCAGGATGCCGGCCGCCATCAGGCCGGCATTGGCGGCGCCGGCGGCGCCGATCGCCATCGTCGCGACCGGGTAGCCGCGCGGCATCTGCAGGATCGAATAGAGGCTGTCGACGCCCGACAGCGCCCTGGTCTGGACCGGCACGCCGATCACCGGCAGACGGGTCTTGGAGGCCATCATGCCGGGCAGGTGGGCGGCGCCGCCGGCACCCGCGACGATCACCTTGAGGCCGCGCGACACCGCGCTCCGGCCATACTCCCAGAGCCGGTCCGGGGTGCGGTGGGCGGAGACGATGCGGGCCTCGTAGCCGACGCCCAGGGCTTCGAGCATCTCGGCGGCCTCCCGCATCGTCGGCCAGTCCGACTGGCTGCCCATGATGATGCCGACCGGCCCCGCGGCTTGGTCCTGCATGGCATTGTCCCTCGCGCTTTTGCGGTGGGCTTATACCGGCGCTGCGGGCTTACGCAATGATGTCGGGGAAGAGCCGGTCCTCGATCAGCGCGATGCGGTCCTTGAGATGCAGCTTCTTCTTCTTCAGCCGCTGCACGGTGAGCTGGTCGGCGGTGCCGCTCTGCTGCAGCGCGCGGATCGCCTCGTCGAGGTCGCGATGCTCGCGCTTGAACACTTCGAGCTCGACGCGCAGCACGTCGTCGGTCTTCATCGAGATGTCGGTCGGGGCGTTCATGGCGGCGGGCCTTCGCTGGCGGCATGGCAGGGTCTGCGGAGTCGGAAACTACACCTTTGTGACGCTTACGCAAAGCCTTGCGCGAACCCGGCGGACTTGCAGAGGGTGCGATCCCGCCCCATATTTCCAACTGAACAGGACCGCCGAAACGGGGTCCGCGTTCGAGACGGTCGCTTGCGAAGAGGACGTGTCGATGACCAAACTAACCCTGGGGTCTCATCCCCACATGCTGGGCTTCGAACAGCTGGAGCGTCTGCTCGAGAGAACCGCGAAGTCCGGCAATGACGGCTATCCCCCCTATAACATCGAACAGACTTCGGCCAATGCCTACCGCATCACGCTGGCGGTGGCCGGCTTCTCCGAGGCCGATCTGTCGATCACCGTGGAGGATCGGCAGCTGGTCATCCGGGGGCGCCAGTCCGAGGAGACGGAAGAGCGCGTTTTCCTGCATCGCGGCATCGCGGCGCGGCAGTTCCAGCGCAGCTTCGTGCTCGCGGACGGCGTCGAGGTGAGCGAGGCGGCGATGGAGAACGGGCTTCTCCACGTCGATCTAAAGCTGACGCGGCCGGATTCGGTGGTCCAGACGATCCAGATCAGAAAGGGATGAGCCATGCAGACGAAAGTGGATTTCGCCCAGCTTGACGAAGGCCGCACGGTCTATGTCCGTCCGGTCCAGAGTGCGGACCTGCCCGAGGAGATCCGCCACCAGCTGGGCGGCCTCGACACCCTCTACGCGGTGCACCGCGCCGACGGCGAGCGGCTGGCGCTGGTGAAGGACCGGAACCTGGCCTTCATCCTGGCGCGGCAGAACGACCTGGCGCCGGTGACGGTGCACTGAGCCGCCGCCCCGACGGGGCGCGCGGCACGGCAAAAAGGGCGGGCGGCAGCGATGCCGGCCGCCCTTTTTGCGTCCGAAGGGCGGGGCGCCCGCCCCGCTGACCGGCGCGCGAAATGCGACAGGCCGCCCCGGGCGGGGCGGCCTGCGCAAAAACGCGAGAGCTGCGGCTCACTGAGCGGCGATGAGGCCCATCTGCTCGAGCTTCAGGATCACCTGGTGGGCGCAATTGTCCACGTCGGTGCCCTCGGTCTCGACCCGCAGTTCCGGGTTCTCCGGCACGTCGTAGGGGTCGGAGATACCGGTGAATTCCTTGATCTTGCCCTCGCGCGCGAGCTTGTAGAGGCCCTTGCGGTCGCGGCGCTCGCATTCCTCGATCGAGGTCGCGACATGGATCTCCAGGAAGGCGCCGTATTGCTCGATCTCCTCGCGCACGTGGCGCCGGGTCGCGGCATAGGGCGCGATGGGCGCGCAGATCGCGATGCCGCCGTTCTTGGTGATCTCGGAGGCGACGTAGCCGATGCGCTTGATGTTGAGGTCGCGGTGCTCCTTGGAGAAGCCCAGTTCGCTCGAGAGGTTTTTGCGCACGATGTCACCGTCCAAGAGCGTCACCGGGCGGCCGCCCATCTCCATCAGCTTGACCATCAGCGCGTTGGCGATGGTCGACTTGCCGGAGCCCGAGAAGCCGGTGAAGAACACCGTGAAGCCCTGCTGGCTGCGCGGCGGCTTGGTCTTGCGCAGCTCGGCCACGACCTCGGGGAAGGAGAACCAGTCGGGGATCTCGAGCCCTTCCTGCAGGCGGCGGCGCAGCTCGGTGCCCGAGATGTTGAGGATGGTGACGTTGTCCTTGTCCTCGATCTCGTCGTTGGGCTCGTACTGGGCGCGCTCCTGCACGTAGACCATGTGCTTGAAATCGACCATCTTGAGGCCGATCTCGCTCTCGTATTCGCGGAACAGGTCCTGCGCGTCGTAGGGGCCGTAGAAATCCTCGCCCTGGCTGTTCTTGCCCGGGCCGGCATGGTCGCGGCCGACGATGAAGTGGGTGCAGCCGTGATTGGCGCGGATCAGGCCGTGCCAGACCGCCTCGCGCGGGCCCGCCATGCGCATGGCGAGGTTCAGCAGGCTCATCGTGGTGGTCGAGCCCGGATACTTGTCGAGCACCGCCTCGTAGCAGCGCACGCGGGTGAAATGGTCTACGTCGCCCGGCTTGGTCATGCCGACCACCGGGTGGATCAGCAGGTTGGCCTGGCTTTCCTTGGCGGCGCGGAAGGTCAGCTCTTGGTGGGCGCGGTGCAGCGGGTTGCGGGTCTGGAACGCCACCACCTTGCGCCAGCCGAGCTTGCGGAAGCGGGCGCGCAGTTCGTTCGGCGTGTCGCGGCGGCCGCGGAAATCGTAGTGGATCGGCTGCTGGATGCCGGTCACCGGCCCGCCGAGATAGACCTTACCGGCCTGGTTGTGCAGGTAGTAGACCGCCGGATGGGCCTGGTCGTCGGCGCCGAAGACCTTCTCGGCCTCGCGCGCCTTGTTCGGCACCCACTTGTCGGTGACCGTCATCGTGGCGAGGATCACGCCCTCCTGGTCACGCAGCGCGATGTCCTGGCCCAGCTCGATGGTCTCGGCGAATTTCTCGCTGACGTCGAGGGTGATCGGCATCGGCCAGAGCGTGCCGTCCTTCAACCGCATGGACTCGACGACGCCGTCGTAATCCTCTTCCGAGAGGAAGCCCTTGAGCGGGGCGAAGCCGCCGTTCATCAGCAGCTCGAGATCGCAGATCTGACGCGGGGTCAGGTCGTGCGAGGTCAGGTTGCCGGCCTCCACCTTCAGCTTCTGAGCGCTTTCGTAGGACACGTAGAGCTCGGGGATCGGGGCGAGGTTCGGAAGCTGCATGGCAATACCTTCAAGGTCGATATGGAAATTGCGTCAAACGCTCAGGTCGTTGTCGCGGCTTTAGACCCGGTTTCCGCAGGGGTGCAAGGCCCGGCGCGCGTCGCATCGCTTACCGCGACGGAATTGCCGCATTGCAGCATGCGCATGGCCGGAAATCCCGGGGTCCGGATCGGTCCGGGCCAGTTCGGGCCGGTGCGGCCCGGTGCGGCGCGGTGGCGCGGCCGGGAACGTCGGAGGCCCGGACCCGTTTGCCCCGGCGATCCCGATACGGAGGCAGGCATGACGATAAGCGATCTCGGCACAGCCGATGCGGCGGAACTCACCCGGTTGTACCGTTCGGGCGCGGCCTCCCCGGTCGAGGCCGCGGAGGCCGCGTTCGAGCGCATCGACCGCTTCGACGGTGAGGTCGGCGCCTATGTCCATCTCGACCGCGAGGGGGCGATGGAGGCCGCCCGCGCGGCCGAGGCGCGCTGGCAGCGCGGCGCGGCGCGCGGCCCGCTCGACGGCATCCCGGTGAGCCTGAAGGATCTGACCGAGGTCGCGGGCATGCCGGCGCGCGAGGGGTCGCTGCTCAGCGATCCGGCGCCCTGCGACACCGACGCGCCGCCGGCGGCGCGGCTGCGCGAGGCCGGCGCGGTCTTCCTCGGCAAGACCAACACTCCGGAGCAGGGCTGGAAGGGGGTGACCGACAACCGTCTGTTCGGTGCCACCCGCAATCCCTGGGACCTTTCCCGTACGCCGGGCGGGTCGTCCGGCGGGGCCGCGGCCGCCGCGGCGCTGAATATGGGGGTCCTGCACCAGGGCGGCGATTCCGGCGGCTCGATCCGCATCCCCGCAGCCTTCACCGGCACGTTCGGCTTCAAGCCGAGCTTCGGCTGGGTGCCGCAATGGCCGCCGGCGCCGGCCGCCACCCTGTCCCATATCGGGCCGCTGACGCGCAGCGTGGGCGACGCCGCGGCGATGCTGAACGCCATGGGCCGCCCCGACCGGCGCGACCCCTACGCGGCGACCGGGATGCCGGAGGATTGGAGCGCCGGGATCGGCGCCGGCATAAAGGGAATGCGCGTGGCATACTCGCCCGATCTCGGGATCGCGACGCCGGCGCCGGGGATCGCCGACAGGGTGGCCCGCGCGGCGGCCGCGCTTGCCGCGCTCGGCGCCGAGGTCGAGGAGGCGGGCCCCGACGTGGGCAATGTCATCGACGTTTTCCAGAAGCTCTGGTGGACGGCGTCGCGCGATGTCTGGCTCTCGCTCGATCCCGAGGGGCGCGACAGGCTCGATCCCGGCCTCGCGGCCAATGCCCGCGCCGCCGATTGGACCGCGGTGGAGCTGTTCCGCGCGGAATCTTCCCGGGCCGCGCTGACCCACCGGATCGAGGCCTTCTTCGCGCGCTTCGATCTGCTGATCCTGCCCACCGTGCCGATCGCGCCCTTCGCGGTGAACCACGATGTGCCGCCGCAGAGCGGGCTCTCGGACTGGACCGAATGGGCGCCCTATACCTACCCCTTCAACCTGAGCCAGCAGCCCGTCGCGTCGGTGCCCTGCGGGTGCGACGCGGACGGAATGCCGGTCGGGTTCCAGATCGTCGGGGCGAAGTACGACGATCTGCGGGTGCTGGGCGCGGCGGCGGCCTACCTGGAGGCGCATCCGCCGCAATTTCCCGACGCCCCGCGCGCCGCGGCATAGGCGGGCGGGCGCGGACCGGACCCGGAGGGCGCGGCCCGCACCGGGCTTACTCGGCGGTTTCGCTGACCGGCGCGCCGTAGCCCAGCGGCAGGGATTCGTCCTTGCCGTGGTCGAGATCCTGCTCGGCCAGCCAGCGCTCGGCCTCGAGCGCCGCCATGCAGCCCATGCCGGCGCTGGTCACCGCCTGGCGGTACTTGTGGTCCGTGATGTCGCCGGCGGCGAAGACGCCCGGGATCGAGGTCTCGGTGGAATCCGGCTTGGTCACCACGTAGCCGCCCATATGGGTCTCGAGCTTGTCGGCCACCAGTTCGTTGGCCGGGGCATGGCCGATGGCGATGAAGACGCCCTTCGCGGCGATCTCGCGGATCTCGCCGGTCTCGACGTGACGCAGGCGCACGCCCTCGACGCCAAGCGGCGACTCGGTGCCGGTGACCTCGTCGAGCTGGTGGTTCCAGACCACCTCGACCTTGGGGTTCTTGAACAGGCGGTCCTGCAGGATCTTCTCGGCGCGGAACTCGTCGCGGCGGTGCACCAGGGTGACCTTGGAGGCGAAGTTGGTCAGGAACAGCGCCTCTTCCACGGCGGTGTTGCCGCCGCCCACCACCACGACCTCCTGGCCACGGTAGAAGAAGCCGTCGCAGGTCGCGCAGGCCGAGACGCCGAAGCCCTGGAACTTCTGCTCCGACGGCAGGCCCAGCCATTTCGCCCGCGCCCCGGTGGCGAGGATGATCGCGTCGGCGGTGTAGAGCGTGCCGCTGTCGCCATGGGCCTTGAAGGGCCGGCTGTCGAGGTCGAGTTCGGTGATGTGGTCCGACACGATCTCGGTGCCGACGGCGCGGGCATGCGCCTCCATCCGGACCATCAGGTCGGGGCCCTGGACCTCGGTGTCGCCGGGCCAGTTCTCGACCTCGGTGGTGATGGTCAGCTGGCCGCCGGGCTGGATGCCCTGCACCAGCAGCGGCTCGAGCATGGCGCGGCTGGCATAGACCGCCGCCGTGTAGCCCGCCGGCCCGGAGCCGATGATCAGAACCTTGGTGTGCCGCGTCTCGCTCATCGCCGCCTCCTTTCGCAATTGGCCCGATATAGGAAGCGCGGGGTGGAAACGAAAGCCCCCGGATCCCGCCTGCGGGTGGCGGCGGCCCACCCGGCAGGGGCGGCGGCGCGGCAAGAGGACAGCGGAGGAAAGATTGTTGTCGTCAGGCGAAACTTTATTGCGTCGGCCCAGAGCGCGGAGTAAGTATCGCAACCACGGCCAAGGGGAGAACCAGATGCCGGGTCACCGACTCGATCCGATCGATCGCAAGATCCTGTCCGAACTGCAAGCGGATGGCCGCATGACGAATGTCGAACTGGCCAAACGGGTGGGGATCTCCGCGCCGCCCTGCCTGCGCCGGGTCCGCGCGCTCGAGGAGCAGGGTTTCATCCGCGGCTACCACGCCGATGTCGATCCGCGCGAACTGGGCTTCGAGGTCCAGGTCTTCGCCATGGTCGGCCTGCAGAGCCAGGCCGAGACCGACCTGTCGGCCTTCGAGCAGCGCTGCCGCGACTGGCCGCTGGTCCGCGAATGCCACATGCTGAACGGCGAGGTCGACTTCATCCTGAAATGCGTGGCCCCCGACCTCTCGACCTTCCAGAGCTTCCTGACCGGGCAGCTTCTCACCGCGCCCAATGTCGGCAGCGTCAAGACCTCGCTGGTGATCCGCGGCGCCAAGGACGAACCCGGCGTGCCCTTCGAGGTGCTCGAGGAGCGGCTGAGCCGCTCAGCGTGATTCGAGCGTCTCCAGCACCTCGCGCGAGGTGCGGGGCAGGCTGAGCTCGCCGAAATCGGCGAAGTCGCGCAGATTGGGGAAGAGCTTCAGGAAGGTCGGGGTCAGCGCCTCGCCGAGCGCCTTCTTGATCGCCGTGCCCGGATGGTAGCTTTCCATCTCGACCCCGGCGACGCGGATCACCGCGTGGCGCGCCAGCGCGATGTGGTAGAGCTGCACCGGGCCGGCCGGGCGCACCGGCACCAGCCGGTCGCCATCGACGAAATCCGACACCGGCACGACGACGCGGGACTGCCCGACCAGCCGCGCCAGATGGGGGCTCTCGATCACCATCCGCGCACCGGGGCCGAGCACCATGTCGACCGCGGGCCGGGCAGGGCCGAACCCGTCGGCCAGCACGCGCACCAGTTCGGTCAGCCCGCTCTCGCCCTCGGGCACCTTGGGCACGAAGGCGGTGGAGCCGATCCACAGCACCGGTTCCGGTCCGCGCTCGGTCTCGATGTAGTCGCCGGGCATCAGGTCCTCGATCGCCGTCGGCCCGGTGACGGTCTGCACCAGCGTGCCGCGGGCAAAGGCCGCCGCGGCGTGCTCGAAGGCCGGGATCGCCGGCGCCGTGACCTGGTGCCAGGCGGCGGTCAGGTCGGGCTGCAGGTAGGCGGCCTCGTAGCGGCGCATCAGCGGCGGCCGCCGCCGCGGCGCCGGGGCCGACGGGGCGGGGGTTTCGGGCAGCAGGTCACGGGCGGTCAGGGCGCGCGCGCTGCGTAGGTTCGGGGAAGGATGCATCCGGAACTCCGTTCGGCGCGCGCGGGGCGCGCGCGATCCTCCTGGCGGATCCCGCCGGGCGGGCATCCGCGCGGTCGAGGGGCGGCGGAAGGGGTCAGGCGACGGCGCTGCGCGGCGGGTCGGCGGCGACCGGTCGGGGGATCGGGCTCGGGCGATTCATGGCGGCTCCTCGCACAGCGTCGGGACTGTTCCCAACCTGCGCGAGGTTTGCGGCCAAAGCTGGGCTCTCGGGGGACGATTCCGCGCAGCCGGGCCGGCTGTCGCCCGGCGCGAAACCGCGCCGCGCCCGGATCAGAGCCGGATGGCGGAGAGCAGGCGGCCGTAATCGGCCTCGCGCGCATGGGTGGCGCGGCGGAAGGAATAGAACAGTTCCGGATCGGAATAGGTGCAGTGCCGGGTCCATTCGGCCTGCACCCCGGCGCGGCGCAGCCGCGCCAGGCCGAAGCCCGGCAGGTCGAAATGCAGCCTGTCGCCCTGGCCGTTGGCGAAGAAGCGGGCATTCTCCGGGTCCTCGGCCAGGAAGGTGTCGAAGAAGTCCGGCCCGACCTCGTAGGCCGATTGCGAGATCGCCGGGCCGATTACCGCGCGGATGCCGCCGCGCCGGGCCCCCAGCGCTTCCATCGCGCTCACCGTCTCCTCCAGCACGCCGTCGAGCGCGCCGCGCCAGCCGGCATGGGCGGCCCCGATGACGCCATTCTCGGCATCGGCGAAGAGCACCGGCTGGCAATCGGCGGTGAGCACCGCGATGGCGAGGCCCGGCGTCGCGGTGACCAGCGCGTCGGCCCGGGGCGGCGTGCCGTGGAACGGCGCCGAGACCTGCACCACCTCGGCGGAATGCACCTGGTGGACGTTGATCAGCTGCGCCGGCGGCAGATCGAGCGCCGCGGCCGCACGGGCGCGGTTGATCTGCACCATCTCCGCCTGGTCGGTCGAGCCCTGGCCGCAGTTCAGCCCGGCGAACACCCCCGAGGAGGCGCCGCCCCGGCGGGTAAAGAAACCGTGGCGGAAGGGGGCGAGCGTGTCGGCGGTGATCACTTCTAGGGTCATCGGTCCAGTCCGGGTGGCGGGGCGGTGTCGGCGGGATAAGCTCCCAGAATCTTGAACACCGTTCCCATTTCTTCGGGGTGGGTCAACCGGCGATGCGCCGCGATGTGGGCCTCGAGTTCGACCCCGTGGAGGCGGCGCGCCAGGCTCCGCGCGCGGGCGGTGATGCCGAGCCGCTCGAGCACCACGCCCTGCGGCGTGGCCCGGGTCGCGGCCATGCCGGGCACCGCGGCGACGGCACCGGCGATGGCCTCGAAATCCACATGCGCGGTGAGGTCGGCCTGGCCGGGCGCGGCGAACGGGTCGGCATAGGCGTGGCCGGCGACGGCCTGGAACGTGTCGCCGCGGCTGCGCCAGTCGCCGTAATCGACGAAGAGCGCGGCACCGCCCCGTGCGGCGATGCGCTGCGCCACCCCTGCCGCCAGCGCGGTCGCCGTGGCAGAGGTCTCGACAAGGCCGCCCTCGGGCGTGTCGGCCAGCCGGTGCGCCAGCTCCGCCCGCGGCAGCGCCGCGCTGAGGCCGAGCCGCAGGCGGCCGTCCTCGAGTCCCACCATACGCTCGGCCCAGCCGTCGCCCTGGCGCTGGAACTGGCGGATCGGCAGGGCGTCGAGGAACTCGTTGGCGACGAGGAAGAGCGGCGCCTCGGGCAGGGTGGAGAGATCGTCGTGCCAGACCGGATCGCCGAGCCCGGCGAGGGTGGCGGCCTGGCGGTCGCGCAGCACCGGCGAGGCCTCGACGAGGTGCAGCTCGGCGGCCGCGGCAAAGCCCGGCAGGGCGCGGACGGCGCGCAGCATGTCGGCCATCAGCGTGCCGCGGCCGGGGCCGAGCTCGGCCAGCACGAAGCGCTGCGGCGCGCCCTGGTCCTGCCAGGTCTGGGCCAGGGCCAGGCCCAGCATCTCGCCGAACATCTGGCTGATCTCCGGCGCGGTGGTGAAATCGCCGCCGCGGCCCAGCGGATCGCGGGTTGCGTAATAGCCGTGGCGCGGATGCAGCAGGCAGGTCGCCATGTACTCGGCGAGGCTGATCGGCCCCTCGGCCCGGATGCGCCGGACCAGCAGATCGCCCAGCGGCGTCGTGCTCATGCCGGGGCGGGGCTTTCGGCGTAGCGCCGGGCGCGCAGGATCAGCGCGAGGCCCAGCAGGATCATCGGCAGGGACAGGATCTGGCCCATGGTCAGGCCCCAGCCGTCGATGTGCCAGGCCAGGCCCAGCGGGTTGCCGGGAGCCTGGAAATGCGCGTCCGGCTGGCGCACGAATTCCACCACGAAGCGCGCCGCGCCGTAGCCGATCAGGAACAGTCCGGTGGCAACGCCCGGGCGCTTGAGCAGGCCGCCGCGGAAGGCCAGCCAGAGCAGCACGGCGCCCAGCACCAGGCCCTCGAGCGCTGCTTCGTAGAGCTGCGAGGGGTGGCGCGCGCAGAACTCGCCCACCGCCTGGCCGCAGCTCTGTGCCGCCTCGCCGGGAAAGATCACCCCCCAGGGGAGGTCGGTGGGACGGCCCCAGAGCTCGGCATTGACGAAGTTCGCCAGCCGGCCCAGCAGCAGCCCCGGCGGCGTCGCCACGGCCAGCATGTCGGCCACCGGCAGGATCGCCGCGGAATGCCGCCAGCAGAAGGCGAGGAAGGCCACCATGACCCCCAGCATGCCGCCGTGGAAGGACATGCCGCCCTGCCAGACCATGGGAATCTGCGCCGGATGTTCGAGGTAGTAGCCGGGCTGGTAGAACAGCACGAAGCCGAGCCGGCCGCCGAGGATCACCCCCAGCACCACCCAGGTCAGCAGGTCCTCGATCTGGCGCATGTCGAGCGGCGGGGTCATGCCGCGCCAGAGCGCCGGGCGCCGCACCAGCGCCACCGCCAGCCGCCAGCCGATCAGAATGCCGGCGATATAGGCCAGCGCGTACCAGCGCAGCGCCAGTTCGAGGCCGAAGAGCTCGATCGACACGAGTTCCGGCGACAGGGGCGGGAAGGGAATCGCGGCTTTCATCCCGCTTCTGTGCGGAGCGCGGGCAGGGCTGTCAACCTTGAGAGATCGGCGCCGCGGGGCCATATACAGCCGGAATGCAGATCCCGGAGGCAGCCATGCAGACCCGCAACAAGATGTTCGACGACTTCTCCCAGCTGATGACCAACGCGATGGGCGTCGCCCAGGGCGCGCGGCAGGAGGCCGAGACGGCGATGAAGTCGATGATCGACCGCTGGCTGGCGGACCGCGATTTCGTCACCCGGGAGGAATTCGACGCGGTGCGGGCGATGGCGCAGAAGGCGCGCGAGGAGAACCAGGCGCTGAAGGCCCGGCTCGACGCCATGGAGAAGGCCGGCAAGCCGTCCTGAGAGACGGGTCTCCCCGCGGCGCGGGGGACCGCTTGTCTGGCCGATCGATGGGCGCGCATCCGATCGTCGGGCACGACGCAGCGCGCCGAAGCCCGTGAAGGGCCCAACCGCGTCCGCTCGGCGTGGGGGGCGAAAACCGCGGGCCGGGCCGGCCGGTCCCGCCCGCACGAGGACCACGCGCCAGCCGTCTTGTGCCGGCCGGGGGCGTGATCCCTGCCGCGGAGGCGGCCGTGCCCGGTGACCTCGACGGCAGCTTCGGCACTGGCGTGCTGGCCCGGCGGGTCGTGACTGTGGTCGTGGCCGGCGAGGATCGCGGCAGCGCGGCCGGTCGCGGCGGCTGCCAGCACAAACGGCTTCAGGGACGCAGGACTGGCGCCGCTCTCCGGAGCAATGTCCGGGCCCAGCCAGGAGACCACGCGGGTCGCATCGCCGGGGTCCCCGGGGCGGACGCCTGCCGCGGATCGTGCGATGAGGTGGTTCAGAGGAAGGAGGTGGTGAGCCGTGCAGGATTCGAACCTGCGACCCACTGATTAAAAGTCAGTTGCTCTACCAACTGAGCTAACGGCCCATCTCCTGTTCCGTCCCTAACCGTTTGGTCCCGAAGGCGCAAGCGGCTCTGGCCGGCGCGTCCCGGAGCGTCTTGCGAGCGCCCCGTTCCGATGGCGCGGTTCCTAGAAGCAGGGCCGGGAAGGGTCAACCCAAAAAGATCGCGCCATGACGAAAAGCTTGCGCGCCGCCGGGCGCGGGCCGTCGCGGGCCGCAAGCGGGCCTCCGGGGGGCGCGCGGCACGCAGGCCGGGGATGCGTCGCCGGCACTGGAAAGCCGCGCCCGCCGCGCGTATATGCGCGCGCATGACCGACCCCCGCGATACCGGATTGCCGTTCAGGAAGATGCACGGGCTGGGCAACGACTTCGTCGTGCTCGACGCCCGCCGCCGCCCCGTGGCGCTTGACCCGAAGCAGGTCGAGGCCATCGGCGATCGGCATCGCGGCGTGGGCTTCGACCAGCTTGCGGTGATCGAGCCCGCCGCCGAAGCCGATGCCCTGCTGCGTTTCTGGAACGCCGACGGCTCGCCCTCGGCGGCCTGCGGCAATGCCACCCGCTGCATCGCCGCCGTGCTGATGGACGAGACCGGGCGCGACCGGCTGCGGCTGGAGACGGCCCGCGGCGCGCTCTTGGCGGAGCGCGGCGCCGGCGGCGCGGTCGCGGTCAACATGGGGGCGCCGCAGCTCGACTGGCGCGAGATCCCGCTGGCCCGCGCAGCCGACACGCTGGCCCTGCCGCTCGAGGGGGCGCCCACCGCGACCGGGATGGGCAATCCGCATTGCACCTTCTTCGTGGACGACGTGGCGGCCATCGACCTCGCCGGGCAGGGCGCGCGGATCGAGCGCGACCCGCTGTTCCCGGAGCGCACCAACGTCCAGTTCGCCCAGATCACCGGCCCGGACCGCATCCGCATGCGGGTCTGGGAGCGCGGCACCGGCATCACCCTGGCCTCGGGCTCGTCGTCCTGCGCCACCGCGGTGGCGGCGGCGCGGCGCGGCCTGACCGGGCGGCGGGTCGCGGTCGATCTCGACGGCGGCACGCTGGAGATCGACTGGCGCCAGGACGGCGTCTGGATGACCGGGCCGACCGCGCATGTCTTCGACGGCGTGCTGACGCGGGCCTGGCTGGAGAGCGTGGCATGAGCAGTCCCGAAACCTCCGACGCCCCGGCGCCGGTCTTCGCCACCATGGGCTGCCGGCTCAACGCCTACGAGACCGAGGCGATGAAGCGCATGGCCGAGGAGGCCGGGTTTTCCGGCGCCGTGGTGGTCAATACCTGCGCGGTGACCGCCGAGGCGGTGCGCAAGGCCCGGCAGGAGATCCGCCGCCTGCGCCGCGCCAACCCCGAGGCCAGGCTGATCGTCACCGGCTGCGCCGCCCAGACCGAGCCCGAGACCTTCGCGGCGATGGACGAGGTCGACGCGGTGATCGGCAATGCCGAGAAGATGCGCCCCGAGACCTGGGCCGGCATGGCCGCCGACTTCACCGGCGAGACCGAGCGGGTGCAGGTCGACGACATCATGTCGGTGACCGAGACCGCGGGCCACCTGATCGACGGCTTCGGAACCCGCAGCCGCGCCTACGTGCAGGTTCAGAACGGCTGCGACCATCGCTGCACCTTCTGCATCATCCCCTATGGCCGCGGCAATTCCCGCTCGGTCCCGGCGGGCGTGGTGGTCGAGCAGATCAAGCGGCTGGTCGGCAACGGCTTCCACGAGGTGGTGCTGACCGGCGTCGACCTGACCTCCTGGGGCGCCGACCTGCCCTCGGCGCCGCGGCTCGGCGATCTGGTGCGCCGCATCCTGAAGCTGGTGCCCGACCTGAAGCGGCTGCGGATCTCCTCGATCGATTCGATCGAGGTCGACCCGGCGCTGATGGAGGCAATCGCCACCGAGCCGCGGCTGATGCCGCATCTGCATCTGTCGCTGCAGCACGGCGACGACCTGATCCTGAAGCGGATGAAGCGCCGGCATCTCTCCGGCGACGCGGTGCGGTTCTGCGAGGAGGCGCGCCGGCTGCGTCCCGACATGACCTTCGGCGCCGACATCATCGCCGGCTTCCCGACCGAGACCGAGGCGCATTTCGAGAACGCGCTCCGGATGGTCGAGGCCTGCGACCTGACCTGGCTGCACGTCTTCCCCTACAGCCCGCGCAAGGGCACCCCGGCGGCGCGCATGCCGCAGGTCGCGGGCCCGGCGATCCGCGAGCGCGCCGCCCGGCTGCGCGCGGCGGGGGAGGCCGCGGTGGCGCGCCATCTCGAGGCGCAGCGCGGCCGCGAACACCGCATCCTGATGGAATCGCCCGAGATCGGCCGCACCGAGCAATTCGCCGAGGTGCGCTTTGCCGCGCCGCAGGTCGAGGGCGCGCTGGTCGCGGCCCGGATCGCCGGCCATGACGGGGCCCGGCTGCTCGCCTGAGGCGCGCCCGGGCGGCGCCAGGGCCGCTGTGAGCCGTTGCGACGGCCCGGCTTTTCCGCCATCAGGGGCGGATGAGATTGCGCACCCAGGCCCTGTTCGTCCACCTGCTCACCGCCACCGGAGCGATCTTCGCCATGCTGGCGCTCCTGGCCGCGGCGCAGGGCGCCTGGTCGGTGATGTTCCTCTGGCTGGTGGTGGCCTTCGCGGTGGACGGCGTCGACGGCCCGCTGGCGCGGCGCTACGACGTGAAGCTTAACTCGCCGCGCTTCGACGGCGTGCTGCTCGACCTGATCATCGACTATCTCACCTATGTCTTCATCCCGGCCTTCGCGCTGTTCCAGTCCGACCTGCTGGCGGGCTGGACCGGCTGGGTGACGATCTTCATCATCACCTATGCCTCGGCGATGTACTTTGCCGACACGCGGATGAAGACCGACGACAATTCCTTCCAGGGCTTCCCCGGCTGCTGGAACATGCTGGTTCTGGTGCTCTTCGCGGTGCGCCCCGATTTCTGGATCATCCTGGCGCTGGTCGCGGTGCTGGCGGTGGCGATGTTCCTGCCGCTGAAATTCATCCATCCGGTGCGCACCAAGCGCTGGCGCGGCCTGTCGCTGCCGGTGGCCTTCGCCTGGGTGTTCTTCGCCGGCTGGGCGGCCTGGGTGGATTTCCATCCGCAGAGCTGGGCGATCTGGGGGCTGGTCGCCTCCTCGGTCTACCTGCTGGGCGTGGGCATCGTGCAGCAGCTGGTGCCGCCGCGCCGCGCCTGAGCGCGCCGCGGACCCCGTCCGGGCGCCATCGCTCGCGGCGGCCTCACTTGCAGGGGTCGTGGCCCCAGTTCATCAGGCTGTAGCGCCACTTCGATTCTTCGGGGTTCTCCTCTGGGCCGCCCTGGGCGGTGTGGCGCTTGATGTAGCCCACCACCTTGGCCATGTGGTCCCACTGGCCGTCCGAGAGATCGTCCTTGTTGGTGCGCTTGATCTCGACGATGCGCCGCCCCGATTCGTGGCCGGTGGATTCGCTCTCGCCGCCGCTGTCGCCGATCTCCTGGCTTTCCTCGGTCTCGAGCCAGTCCTCGAGCTCCTTCGGCGCCATGTTCACCAGGTCCTGCCATTCGGACCAGATCTCGTCTCGCGATTTCGCCATGCGGGGCTCCTGCGGCTGAGGGTGTCGCGCCCCAACCGGAGAGCCCGCGCCGGGGTTCCCCGGCGCGCCCCGCAGGGGCGCCTCAGGGCAGCCCGAGCAGGGTCTTGGCCCGGCCCAGCACGTCCACCGAGGCGGCGTGGCTGCCGGCTTCGTGCAGCTGCTCGCCCTCGGCCCGGAGCGCCCGGACGCGGGCCAGATCAGCCTCGGAAAGCTGCGGGTTCTGCGCCAGCGCGGCGTCGATCTCCGCCATGTCGGCGGGGCAGCGCCCGGCAAGGGCCGGACCGGCGGCGAGGACGAGAGCGGCGGCTAGGAGAAGGGGTTTCATGACGATGCACTCCGGATCGCGAACGCCGGGAGTATAGCAGCATTCCCGACCCGCCGCGGTCGCGTTTGCGTCAGGGCGGTGGCGTGAAGGCGGCACCGGGCGGTTGGCCTTGCGAAGCTGCCGGTTCGGAGGTGTTGACGCAGGCGCATTGCCCGGCGCCCCGGCGATTGCGGGGAGGGGGGCGGGGCGCGGCCTACCGCCCGCAACGCGTCGTCAATCCCGGGGGCCGGTCTTCCGATTTGGCGGGCCATTCCGTCCGAGCGCAAAGGCCGGCCGGCGGGCCTTTCCGGCGGCATGCCGGGTCGGCGCACCCGTTCTTTAGCTGACCGGATCACGAACTTTCTGGCTAAAGTGGTATATGATATAATAATTATCAACTTTTGGAATATTATTGAAATTCTATTTTAATCAAACCCTTATTCGGGAGAATTGAGATGGCGAATATTGTGGGAAATGACTTGGGCAATACGCTGATCGGCACCCCGGCATCAGACCTGATCGAAGGCAAGGGCGGCAATGACCACGTCGCCGCCCGCGGCGGGCACGACACGGTGTTCGGCGGCGGCGGGCAGGACACCCTGCTGGGCGGCCAGGGCAACGACCTCCTGCGCGGCGGCAACAATGCCGACCTGCTCAAGGGGGGCAACGGGCAGGATACCCTCAAGGGCGGCTCCGGGCAGGACACGCTCGAGGGCGGCGGCGGCAACGACCTGCTCGAGGGAGGAGCCGGGAACGACGACATTTCCGGCGGCAACGGCGCCGACACGATCATCGCGGGGGATGGCGACGACACCCTCGAAGGGGGCGACGGCGATGATCACTACATCTTCGATCTCGACGACGGCTACAACGTCATCACGGACTACGCCGAGGGAGATACCCTCGAGTTCCTGTGCGACGATCCGCTCCAGGTCAGCCGGGAAAACACGGATGACGGGGTGCTCTACACCTTCACCGACGGCAATACCGTGACCTATGTCCTTCTGGAGGGGCTCGAACCTCAGGTTTTCCCCGATGTCATACCCGACGACTGCATCTATTGACGCGGCGGCTGCGGCGCATTCCGGCGGGGCCGGATATCCAATTCCGGTCCCGCGACATGTCCGGGGATATGATCCGCCGTGGTTCCGCCCGAGGCGCGCGGCTCAGCTGTCCATCTTCAGAGCGGAGATGAAGGCTTCCTGCGGGATCTCGACCTTGCCGAACTGGCGCATCTTCTTCTTGCCGGCCTTCTGCTTCTCCAGAAGCTTCTTCTTCCGGGTGGCGTCGCCGCCGTAGCACTTGGCGGTCACGTCCTTCCTGAGCGCCGACAGGGTCTCGCGCGCGATCACCTTGCCGCCGATCGCCGCCTGGATCGGGATCTTGAACATGTGGCGCGGGATCAGGTCCTTGAGCTTCTCGCACATCGCCCGGCCGCGCATCTCGGCGCGGTCGCGGTGCACCATCATGGCGAGCGCGTCCACCGGCTCGTCGTTGACCAGGATCTGCATCTTCACGAGGTTGTCCTCGCGGTAGCCGATCAGCTCGTAATCGAACGACGCGTAGCCCTTGGTCACCGATTTCAGCCGGTCGTAGAAGTCGAACACCACCTCGTTCAGCGGCAGGTCGTAGACCGTCATCGCCCGGCCGCCGACATAGGTCAGGTCGAGCTGCAGACCGCGCCGCTCCTGGCAGAGCTTCAGCACGTCGCCGAGATATTCGTCGGGCACCATGATGGTGGCCTTGATACGCGGCTCCTCGACATGGGCGATGGTCGACGGGTCGGGCATGTCGGCGGGGTTGTGCAGGTCGCGCCGCTCGCCGTCCTTGGTGTAGAGGTGGTAGATCACCGACGGCGCCGTGGTGATCAGCTCGATGCCGTATTCGCGCTCCAGCCGGTCGCGGATCACCTCGAGATGCAGAAGGCCCAGGAAGCCGCAGCGGAAGCCGAAGCCGAGCGCCGCCGAGGTCTCCATCTCGTAGGTGAAGGAGGCGTCGTTCAGCGCCAGCTTCTCGATGGCGTCGCGCATGTCCTCGAAATCGTTGGCATCGACCGGGAAGAGGCCGCAGAACACCACCGGCACCGACGGCTTGAAGCCGGGCAGGGGGGTCTCGCAGGGCTTGCGCTCATGGGTGATCGTGTCGCCGACGCGGGTGTCGCGGACCTGCTTGATCGAGGCGTTGAGATAGCCGATCTCGCCCGGCCCGAGGCTCTCGACCGCGGTCATCGCCGGGCGGTAGACGCCGACATCGTCGACATCGTAGGTGCCCCCCGTCTTCATCATGCGGATCCGGTCGCCCTTCTTCAGGGTGCCGTCGATGATCCGCACGATGCAGATCACGCCGAGATACTGGTCGTACTTCGAATCGACCAGCATCGCCTTCAGCGGTTTCGAGGCGTCGCCCTCGGCCGGCGCCGGCAGGCGCTGCACGATGGCCTCGAGCACGTCGGGGATGCCGATGCCGGTCTTGGCCGAGATCAGGCAGGCCTCGGAGGCGTCGATGCCGATCACGTCCTCGATCTGCTCGCGCACCCGGTCGGGCTCGGCCGCGGGCAGGTCGACCTTGTTCAGCACCGGCACGATCTCGTGGTCGGCATCGAGCGCGGTGTAGACGTTGGCCAGGGTCTGCGCCTCGACGCCCTGGGTGGCGTCGACCACCAAGAGCGAGCCCTCGACGGCGTGCATCGAGCGCGCCACCTCGTAGGCGAAGTCGACATGGCCCGGCGTGTCGATCAGGTTCAGCACGTAGGTCTGCCCGTCCTTGGCCGGGTAGTCGATGCGGACCGTGTTGGCCTTGATGGTGATGCCGCGCTCGCGCTCGATGTCCATGGCGTCGAGCAGCTGGTCCTTCATGTCGCGTTCGGCGACGGTGCCGGTGAGCTGGATCAGCCGGTCGGCCAGGGTGGATTTCCCGTGGTCGATATGGGCGACGATGGAGAAGTTGCGGATGCGCGAGATCGGGGTCATGCGCGCGATATGACGCGGGCCGCGGGCCCGGTCAAGGTGGTGCGACGGGGGCGCGGCGCCGCGGCGCGGGGCCGGGCCGGGTTTGGCGCCGGCGGCTTGGTCGCTAGACTGGCCCGGCGAGGCAAACGCGGCGGGCGCGGCCCGCCGCCGCGGCACGGGGAGCAGAAGCATGGACGAGATCGCGCAACAACTGGACGTGACCGGCCGGGTGCAGGGCGTGGGTTACCGCGCCTTCCTCTGCCGCGAGGCGGAGGCGCGCGGGCTGCGCGGCTGGGTGATGAACCGCGCCGATGGCAGCGTGCGCGCAGTGCTGGCCGGCCCGGCCGCGGCGCTCAACGATCTCGAGCCGGCGCTGCGGCGCGGCCCCCCGGCCAGCGCGGTGGCCGGGATCGCCCGCGCCGCTGCCGACGCGGCCGCCCTGCCGGCCGGCGCGGGGGTCGCGATCCGCGGCTGAACAGGGGCCGATCCGGGGCCCCGCGCGGGGCGGCGGGAATTGCCAAAGCGCCGCGCCTCGGGCATGATCCGACCGGTAGGCAGAGGTCCAGCGGGCAGCGACCGGCAACAGGCCGCGCCCCGGGCCGCGTGATGCACAGGCAAGGGACAGAGCAGATGAAGGCAATTCTTTTGATGGCGGCGGCGAGCCTCGTGCTCAGCGCCTGTGGCGGCGGCAGCGACCGCGTGACGCGCGGCGCCGGGTATTATGCGCCGGTGACCCGGTTCGCCAGCGGCCCGATCAGCCGGGCCTGCCTGGCCAGCGACCGCAAGGCGCGCAACACCCAGCTCTGCGGCTGCCTCCAGGGGGTCGCCAATGCCTCGCTCAGCGGCGCCGAGCAGCGCGCCGCCGAACGCTTCTTCCGCGATCCCCACGAGGCCCAGGTGATGCGGCAATCCGACCGCCCCGACGACGAGCGGACCTGGCGCAACTACAAGGCCTTCGTCGGCCGGGCGGAGCAGATCTGCCGCGGCCTCTGAGCCGCGCCCGGACCTTTTCCGCCCCGGAGCGTTTCGCCCCGGTCCCGTGGCGGGGTCGGGGCCGCCGGCGTCGCGGAGGCCCGGCGGCTCAGTCGTCGGCGCGGGCCTCAAGAAAGGCCGCCGCGGTGCGCGCCACCGCCTCGGGCTTTTCCGCGTGCAGCCAGTGCCCGGCCCCGGGAATGCGCGCGAAGCGGGCGCGCGGGAAGAGCGCCCGGATCGTGTCGCGGTGCTCGGGGCGGACATAGTCGCTGTCGGCGCCGGTCAGGAACAGCGCCGGGCCGTCGAACCGCCCCGCGATCCCGGGCCAGGCGAGGATGCGCGGCATCTCGCGCTCCAGCGTGTCGAGGTTCAGCGTCCAGCGCTTCTCCGCCACGTCGAGCGCCTGGGTGAAGAAGGCCGGCAGCACCGGGTCGTCGATCACCCGGGCGAGCTGGCGCTGCGCGTCCGAGCGCTTCTGCACCCGGCTGAGGTCGACGCCGCGCATGGCGTGGATGAACCGGGTCTGGTCGTGGTCATAGGCCACCGGGGCGATGTCCGCCACGATCAGCCGGCGCACCGCCCCGGGATGCAGCAGCGCCGCCGCCATCGCCGCCTTGCCGCCCATGGAATGGCCCAGCAGGTCGGCGGTGCCGCCATGATGGGCGATCAGCTCGGCCAGATCGGCGGCGAGGTCAGGGTAGGCGTGGGTCTCGGTGAAGGGGCTGGCGCCGTGATTGCGCAGGTCGGCGGCGATCACCTGGCGCGGGCCGGACAGGGCCCGGGCGATGGTGGTCCAGTTGCGGGCCTGGCCGTAGAGCCCGTGCGCCAGGATCAGGGGCGGCGCGGCGCCCGGGTCGCCGTGCACGATGGTGTTGAGCATGGGGGGCCTCGCGGCGCGGCCCGCGCGCGGCCCGGTGCTGCGGGCCGGCGCGCGGGGGCGCGGGTCAGAGGGTGGGGTAGATCGGGAAGCGGGCGAGCATCTCGGCGACCTCGGCCCGGACCTTGGCCTCGACCGCCTCGTTGCCGTCCTCGCCGTGGGCGGCGAGCCCGTCCACCACCTCGACGATCCAGCCGGCGATCTGGCGGAACTCGGCGGTGCCGAAGCCGCGGGTGGTGCCCGCCGGCGAGCCGAGGCGGATGCCCGAGGTCACGGTGGGCTTTTCCGGGTCGAACGGCACGCCGTTC
>NZ_JBTLRM010000010.1:39864-62874 GCF_054482755.1 Roseivivax sp. CAU 1761 | reverse complement strand
GCCGGCATCGAGCGACATGCCGAGGATGGTGTCGCCGGGCTTCAGGAGCGCCGTGAAGACGCCCTGGTTGGCCTGGGAGCCGGAATTCGGCTGCACGTTGGCGAAGCCGCAGCCGAAGAGCTCGCGGGCGCGGGCGATGGCCAGGGTCTCGGCCACGTCGACCCAGTCGCAGCCGCCGTAATAGCGCCGCCCGGGATAGCCCTCGGCATACTTGTTGGTGAGCACCGAGCCCTGGGCCTGCATCACCGCGCGCGAGACGATGTTCTCGCTGGCGATCAGCTCGATCTCGTCGCGCTGCCGGCCCAGCTCGCCCACCAGCGCGGCATGGAGCTCGGGGTCGCGGTCCGACAGGTCCTCGGTGAAGAAGGCGGGGTCGCGGTGCGGGGCGTGCGGGGCGTTCATGGGCTGGCCTCCTCTGGCAGGCATCCGGGGTGCGCGCGGCGGCGGGGTTTCCGATCGGAAACTACCCCGTCGTCACCCCGTGTAAACCGCCCGATGCGGCGGAAGTAAAGCGCTTCGCGACATCACGCGGCGCGGCCGGGCGGAGCGGCTGGCCGCGGCGGAAAACTTGTGCTTGTTTCGGACCGCAATGCAACGGACAGGAAACCGCATGTCGCTGAGGATCGCCTTCGCCGCCTCGGACGCGCCGATCGCCCAGGCCGCCAAGGCGGCGCTGACCCGCCGCTACGGCGATCACGCCGAGGAGGGCGCCGACACCATCGTCGCGCTGGGCGGCGACGGCTTCATGCTGGCCACGCTGCACCGGACCCAGGCGCTGCGCGCGCCGGTCTACGGCATGAACCGCGGCACCGTGGGCTTCCTGATGAACGAATATTCCGAGCACGGTCTCGAGGAGCGCCTGGCCGCGGCCGAGGAGGCGGTGCTCAATCCGCTGTCGATGCGCGCCACCGACACGTCCGGCGCGGTGCACGAGGCGCTGGCGATCAACGAGGTGTCGCTGTTGCGCGCCGGACCGCAGGCGGCGCGGCTGCGGATCAGCGTCGACGAACGGGTGCGGATGTCGGAGCTGGTCTGCGACGGCGCGCTGGTGGCGACGCCGGCCGGCTCCACCGCCTACAACTACTCCGCCCACGGCCCGATCCTGCCGATCGGCGCCGACGTGCTGGCCCTGACCGCGATGTCGGCCTTCCGGCCGCGGCGCTGGCGCGGCGCATTGCTGCCGACCAGCGCGCGGGTGCGATTCGAGGTGCTGGATCCTGCCAAGCGCCCGGTCATGGCCGAGGCCGACAGCCGCTCGGTCCGCAATGTGGTCGAGGTCGACATCCGCTCGCAGCCGGCGATTGCCCATCACGTGCTCTTCGATCCCGGCCACGGTCTCGAGGAGCGCCTGATCCGCGAGCAATTCGTCTGACCGCCCGCGCCCGCGCCGCCGCTTCTTCTGAGCCGAAATATCCCGGGGGAGTCGGCGCGCAGGCGCCGACGGGGGCAGCGCCCCCGCCCGGTGGCGGATCGAACCCTGCCCGGTCTACGGGCCGAGGGTGAAGGGCCTGGAATACACGACGGGCTCCAGCGGCGTGCCGTCGTTCTCGGTGGCGTGCCGGGCATAGGTCTTGACCCCCGGCGGCAGGATCGTCCCCGGCCGGGCCTCGGAGACGAAGATGTGCTTGCTGTTCTCGGGGGTGGGCATGGCCGCGCCGGGCGCGTCGAGGGTACCCGAATAGATCCCGATCCGGTCCGGCCAGCGCGCGAAGGTCAGCGCCAGCTTGGTGCCGCAGGCGGCGCAGAAATGCACGTGGATGTCCTGGCCGCTGCCCTCCGAGGGCAGGGTGTGGATGGCCGGAGGCGCGGCGTCGAAGGCGAAGCCCGCGCGCTCGAAGATCGGCTCGATCATCCTGTCCGATCCGGTCGCCCGCTGGCAGAAGCGGCAATAGCAGACCGTGATCCAGAGCGGCGGCGCGCCGGTGTCGTAGCTGACCGCGCCGCAGAGGCAGCGCCCGGTTTGTCCCTTGGGCATGGAGGTCCCTCCCCGTCAGATCCTGCGGGGAAGCATATCGATTTCACCCTCCTGTGCCCATCGCGCGCGCCGCGCCAGGACGCACGCGGCGCGCTGTCCGCAGGCGGGGGGCCGAACGGATCGGAGCCGTGGGGCGGGCGGGGCCCCGGGGGCCAGGGCTAGGTCCGGCGCGGTTGTCGCGTTCGTCGGCCGGCCTTGCGGCACGCCCCGGCCTTGGGGGCGCCCGCCCCCGGTCCCGGGCCGGCGCCGGAGGGCGCTAGGTCCTGGGATAGCCCAGCGCCGCCACATCGGCGCGGATCTCGTCGAGCACCGCGGGGTCGTCGATGGTGGCCGGCACCTTGACCTCCTCGCCATCGGCGATGGCGGCCATGCAGCGGCGCAGGATCTTGCCCGAGCGGGTCTTGGGCAGGCGCTCCACGACCTTGCAGAGCCGGAACGCCGCCACCGGACCGATGCGGTCGCGCACCAGCTTGACGCATTCCGCCTCGATCTGGTCGGCGGGCCGCTCGACCCCCTTGGTGAGGCAGACGAAGCCCATCGGCAGCTGCCCCTTCAGCGCGTCCGCGACGCCCACCACGGCGCATTCGGCGACGTCCGGGTGGGCCGCCAGCACTTCCTCCATGGCGCCGGTCGACAGCCGGTGGCCGGCGACGTTGATGACGTCGTCGGTGCGCGCCATGATCCACAGATAGCCGTCCTCGTCGACCATCCCGGCATCGCCGGTCTCGTAATGGCCGGGGAAGCGCGCGAGATAGGATTTGCGGAACCGCTCGGGGGCGTTCCACAGGGTCGGCAGGGTGCCGGGCGGCAGCGGCAGGCGGATGGCGATGGCGCCGAGCGTGCCGGCCGGCAGCTCGGCGCCGTCCTCGCCCAGGATGCGGACATCCCAGCCCGGCATCGCCACGGTGGGCGAGCCGATCTTCACCGGCAGCGCCTCGAGCCCGGCCGGGTTGGCGACGATGGGCCAGCCGGTCTCGGTCTGCCACCAATGGTCGTAGACCGGCTTGCCGGTCAGCGCCTGGGTCCATTCGATGGTGTCGGGATCGGCGCGTTCCCCGGCGAGGTAGATGCCGCGGAGCCCGGAAATGTCGTGCGGCTTGAGGTACTCGCCCTTCGGATCCTCGCGCTTGACCGCGCGGAAGGCGGTGGGCGCGGTGAAGAAGCTCTTCACGTCATGTTCGGCGATGACCCGCCAGAAGGTGCCGGCATCGGGCGTGCCCACGGGCTTGCCCTCGAACACCACCGAGGTGTTGCCGTGGATCAGCGGCGCGTAGCAGATGTAGCTGTGGCCGACCACCCAGCCGACGTCGGAGGCGGCCCAGAAGGTCTCGCCCGGGTCGACGTTGAAGATGTTCTTCATCGTCCAGTGCAGCGCCACCAGATGCCCGGCGGTGGGCCGCACCACGCCCTTGGGCGCGCCGGTGGTGCCCGAGGTGTAGAGGATGTAGGCGGGATGCGTGCCCTCGACGGCCACGCAATCGGCGGACTCGGCACCCGCCTGGAAGGCGTGCCACTCGTGGTCGCGGCCCGGGGCGAGCTCGGCCGGGCCCTGCTCGCGCTGCAGGATGACGCAGAATTCCGGCTTGTGGCGGGCCTGCTCGATGGCGCCGTCGAGCAGCGGCTTGTAGGCCACGACGCGGCCGGGCTCGATGCCGCAGGACCCGGCGAGGATCGCCTTGGGCTGCGCGTCGTCGATGCGCACGGCGAGCTCGTGGGCGGCGAAGCCGCCGAAGACCACGGAATGGATGGCGCCGAGCCGGGCGCAGGCCAGCATCGCCTCGATCGCCTCGGGCACCATCGGCATGTAGATCACCACGCGGTCGCCCTTGGTGACGCCGCGCGCCGCCAGCGCGCCGGCCAGCCGGGCGACGTTGTCGCGCAGCTCGGCATAGGTGATGCGGCGGAGGCTGCCGGTGACCGGGCTGTCATGGATCAGCGCCGCCTGATCGCCGCGGCCGGCCGCGACGTGGCGGTCGAGCGCGTTCCAGCAGGCGTTCACCCGGCCATCGGAGAACCAGTCGTAGAGGTCGTCGCCGCGGTCGAAGAGCGCGCGGGTCGGGAAGCTCTCCCAGTCGATGGCCCGCGCCGCCTGCATCCAGAACCCTTCCGGATCGTCCTTCCAGGACCGGTAGACCTCGGCATATCCCATGGCGCGCCTCTCCTCCCTTGGCATCTGCCGGGACGGTAGACAGGCCGGGGGGCGGGGGGCAAGGCGTTTGCGGCCCGCCGCGGCCGGCGGGCCGCGATGGGGGGGGGGGGGGGTGCTGCCCCCGCACCCCCGGGATATTTCGGCTCAGAAGAAGCGGCGGGGTCAGCCGTACTTGGCCACCGGGGTGCCGGCGATGGCGGCCATGTTCAGAAGGCCCCGGGCGGTGATCGAGGGGGTGACGATGTGGGCGCGGTTGCCCATCCCCATGAGGATCGGCCCGACCTCGAGCCCGCCGGCCTTCATCTTCAGGATGTTGCGCACGCCGGAGGCGGCGTCGGCATGGCTGAACACCAGCACGTTGGCGGCGCCCTGCATGCGGTTGGCCGGGAACAGCCGCTCTCGCAGCTCCGGGTCGAGCGCCGCCTCGACGCTCATCTCGCCCTCGTAGCAGAAATCGCGCGGGCTCTGGCCGAGCAGTTCGAGCGCGGCGCGCAGGCGCCCGGCACCCTCGCTCGACTGGGTGCCGAAATTCGACTGCGAGCACAGCGCCACGTTGGGCGTGATGCCGAAGCGGCGGGCATGGCGCGCGGCGCCGATCACCGTGGCGGCGATCTCCTCGGGGCTGGGGCGGACATGGACATGGGTGTCGGCGATGAAGAGCGGCCCGTCCTCGAGGATCATCAGCGACAGCGCGCCCTGGGCGCTGAGCGCCGAGGTCCCGAGCACCTGGGTGATGTAGTTCAGGTGCCAGGCATATTCGCCGAAGGTGCCGCAGATCAGGCTGTCGGCCTCGTCGCGATGCACCATGACGGCGCCGATCGCCGTGGTGTTGGTGCGCATGATGGCGCGGGCGAGGTCGGGGGTGACGCCGCGCCGCGCCATCAGCTCGTGATAGGTGCCCCAGTAATCGCGGTAGCGCGGGTCGTTCTCGGGGTTGACGATGTTGAAGTCGCGCTCGGGCCGGATCTCGAGCCCCATGCGCTCGCAGCGCATGTTGATGACCTCGGGGCGGCCAATGAGGATCGGCTGTTCGGTGGTCTCCTCGAGGATCGCCTGGGCGGCGCGCAGCACCCGTTCGTCCTCGCCCTCGGCGAAGACGATGCGGCGCGAGGCGGTGGCGGCGGCCTCGAAGACCGGGCGCATCAGCAGCGCCGACTTGTAGACGCTGGCATTGAGCTTGGCGCGGTAGGCGTCGAGATCCTCGATCGGGCGGGTGGCGACGCCGCTCTCCATCGCCGCCCTGGCCACCGCCACCGCGACCACCGCCGAGAGCCGCGGGTCGAAGGGCTTGGGGATCAGGTACTCGGCGCCGAAGGTCAGCTGCTCGCCGCGATAGGCCGCCGCGGCCTCGGCCGAGGTGGTGGCCCGGGCCAAGGCCGCGATGCCCTCGACGCAGGCGATCTTCATGGCGTCGTTGATCTCGGTGGCGCCGACATCGAGCGCGCCGCGGAAGATGAACGGGAAGCAGAGCACGTTGTTGACCTGGTTCGGGTAGTCCGACCGGCCGGTGGCGATGATCGCCCGCGGCGCCACCTCGCGGGCGGCGTCGGGCATGATCTCGGGATTGGGGTTGGCGAGCGCGAAGATGATCGGCTGCTCGGCCATGCGCGCCACCATCTCGGGCTTCAGGAGGTTCGGCCCCGAGAGGCCGAGGAAGAGGTCGGCGCCGTCGATCACGTCGCCGAGCCCGCGCGGCCCGCCGGGCTGGGCGAAGCAGGCCTTCTGCGGCGTCATCGCCTCGTCCTCGCGACCCTCGTGGACCAGCCCGTTGATGTCGCAGAGCCAGATGTTCTCGCGCTTCACGCCGAGCTTCACCAGCATGTTGAGGCAGGCGATGCCGGCGGCGCCGCCGCCGGTGGAGACAATCTTGATGTCCTCGAAGCTCTTGCCGGCGACGCGCAGGGCGTTGGTCGCGGCGGCGCCCACGACGATGGCGGTGCCGTGCTGGTCGTCGTGGAAGACCGGGATGTTCATGCGCTCGCGGCAGAGCTTCTCGACGACGAAGCAGTCGGGCGCCTTGATGTCCTCGAGGTTGATGGCGCCGAAGGTCGGCTCCAGCGCGCAGACGATCTCGGCCAGCTTCTCGGGGTCGCTCTCGTTCAGCTCGATGTCGAAGCAGTCGATATTGGCGAACTTCTTGAACAGGACCGCCTTGCCCTCCATCACCGGCTTGGAGGCCAGCGCGCCGATATTGCCGAGCCCGAGCACGGCGGAGCCGTTGGAGACCACGGCGACCAGGTTGCCGCGCGCGGTGTAGTCGCGGGCGCGACCTTCGTCCTCCTTGATCTCGAGGCAGGCCTCGGCCACGCCGGGCGAATAGGCGCGGGCGAGGTCGCGCCCGTTGGCCATCGGCTTGGTGGCGCGGATCTCGAGCTTACCGGGCTTTGGAAAGGCGTGATAGGCGAGCGCCTGCTGGCGCAGCGTCTCGTTGGTGTTGTCCGACATGAATCCCTCGCTCCCTGATCGGGCAGAGGGCTAGTTGATTTTCGCGACGTAAGGAAGCGGGCCGCGCGTGCTGCAACGCGGGTTTCCCCTCCGGGCATACGTCGGGGGCGGCCCCTCGGGGGGGCCGCCCCAGGGCTCACTTCTCGAGTTCCTCGAGATAGGCGATGCGGCGGGCCGCCTCGCGCTTGGTCAGGTGGCTGTCGAATTCCTCGCCGGTCTTCTCTGCGAGTTCGCGCAGGCGGGCGGCCTGCAGGTCGGTCATCGGTTCGCGCGGATCCTCGGGCAGGTCCTGCGCCGGATCCATGACCAGGTAGCTGGGATTGGACATCTGGAATCCTCCTTTGGCAGGCCAACGTGACCCCGGCGCCGCCGGTTCCGGGCGCCGGCGGCGCGGTGCCGGGGCCGGGCGGGGTGCCGCCGAGCCCGGGCGGGGCTCAGCCGCGGCCGGTGCGCGCCTGCAGCGCGTCGATGCGCTGCGAGGCCTCGGCCTTGGTCAGGTCCGGATCGAAGGTCTCGTCGGCCTCCTGGCACAGGGTCTTGAGATAGGAGGCCTGCGCCCCGGTCATCGGCTCGTCGCCGGTGGTCCAGTCCTCGACCGGCTTGTCGGCATTGCCGGGGGCGTCGCGTTTGGGAGGGGCGAGGGGATCGGTCATCGGGGGCTCCGTTCGATTTTTGTTCCTGCCCCAACGGGAGCGCGGCCGGATCGGTTCCCGGCTTGCGCCGGGGGCCGGGCCCGGCGCAGCATGGCGCCCGGTTCGAATGCGAAGGAGGCTCGGGCGATGGATTTGCGGCAGGCGGCGATGGCGGTGCGGGAGCGGGCCTATGCGCCTTATTCGGGGTTCCGGGTCGGGGCGGCCCTGCGCGGCGCGGGCGGCGCGCTGCATGTCGGCTGCAACGTGGAGAACGTGGCCTATCCGGAGGGCACCTGCGCCGAGGCCGGTGCCATCGCCGCGATGATCGCCGCGGGCGAGACCCGGATCGCCGAGGTCTACGTCATCGCCGATGCCCCCGACCCGGTGCCGCCCTGCGGCGGCTGCCGCCAGAAGATCGCCGAATTCGCCGGGCCCGACGTGGCGGTGACCATGGCCACCACCGACGGCGCCGAACGCCGGGTGCGGGTCGCCGACCTCCTGCCGGGGGCCTTCGGGCGCGACCACATGGACCGGACATGAGCGCTGCGCAGGAGGTTCTGGCGGCGCTGCGCCGGGGCGCGGCGCCGGCGCCGGAGGCGCTGGCCGGGTTTGCCCGCGGGCTCGCCACCGGCGCGGTCTCGGACGCCCAGGCCGGCGCCTTCGCCATGGCGGTCTGCCTGCGCGGCCTCTCCGGGGAGGGCCGCGCCGCGCTGACGCTGGCGATGCGCGATTCCGGCCGGGTGCTGGACTGGCCGGAGGGCGCGCCGGTCCTCGACAAGCATTCGACCGGCGGCATCGGCGATTGCACCAGCCTCGTCATCGCGCCGGCGCTGGCGGCCTGCGGCGCGAGGGTGCCGATGATCTCGGGCCGCGGGCTCGGCCATACCGGCGGCACGCTCGACAAGCTCGAGGCGATCCCCGGCCTCTCGACCCAGGTGGACGAGGCGCGGCTGCGCGAGATCGTCGCCGCCACCGGCTGCGCCATCGTCGGCGCCACCGCGGACATCGCGCCCGCCGACCGGCGGCTCTACGCGGTGCGCGACGTCACCGCCACGGTGGACAGCATCGACCTGATCACCGCCTCGATCCTGTCGAAGAAGCTGGCCGCCGGGCTCGGCGGGCTGGTGCTCGACGTCAAGACCGGCTCGGGCGCCTTCATGAGCGACCCGGACGCGGCGCGGCAATTGGCGGAGGTGCTGGTCGCCACGGCCTGCGCCGCCGGCTGCCCGACGCGGGCGCTGATCACCGACATGGATGCGCCGCTCGCCCCGGTGCTGGGCAACGCGCTCGAGGTGGCCGAGGCGCTGGCGGTGCTGCGCAGCGCCGCCTGGGGCCGGCTGGGCGAGCTCTCGGCGGCATTGGGCGGCACGGTCCTGGCCCAGGCGGGGATGGCGGGAGACGAGGACGAGGGCCGCGCGGCCATCGCCGCGGCGATCCGCGACGGCCGGGCGGCGGAGCGTTTCGGCGCCATGGTCGCGGCCCTGGGCGGGCCCGGGGATCTGATGGACCGCGCCGACCGTCTGCTGCCGCGCGCGCCGGTGATCCGCCCGGTCCCGGCCCCGGAGGACGGCCACGTGGCGGCGATCGACGGCGTCGCGCTTGGCCGCGCCGTGGTGGCGCTGGGCGGCGGGCGGCAGGTCGAGAGCGACCGCATCGACCCCGCCGTGGGCCTCGCCCGGGTGGCGGCGCCGGGCAGCGCGGTGGCGCGCGGCGACCCGCTGGCCGAGGTCCACGCGGCGACCCCGGAGGCCGCCGCGGCGGCGATCGCCGCGGTCACCGCCGCGATCCGCATCGGCGCGGCGCCCGAGGCCCTGCCGCTGATCCGCGGCCGGGTGGGCTGAGTACCTAGCGTTCCTTGACGTAGGGCGTGCCGCCGGCCCGCGGCGGGATGGCCCGGCCGACGAAGCCGGCGAGGATCACCACGGTCAGGATGTAGGGCAGGGCGTCCATCACCTGCACCGGGATGGTGATGCCGCCGAGGTCGATGTTCTGGTAGCGCAGCGCCACCGCCTGCAGCAGCCCGAAGAGCAGGCAGGCGCCGAGCGCGTGCCAGGGCCGCCACTTGGCGAAGATCAGCGCCGCCAGCGCGATGTAGCCGCGCCCCGCCGTCATGTCCTTGACGAAGCCCGCCTGCAGCCCGGTGGCGAGGTAGGACCCGGCGAGCCCGCAGAGCAACCCGGCGATCAGGATGGCGGCGTAGCGCAGCCCGACCACCGAGACGCCGGCCGTGTCGACCGCCTCGGGCGCCTCGCCGACGGCGCGCAGGCGCAGCCCGAACCGGGTGCGCGCCAGCACCCACCAGGTCAGCGGCACCATCAGGAGCGCCACGTAGACCAGCGCCGAATGGCCCGAGATCAGCTCGGCATAGATCGGCCCCAGCACCGGCACGCCGCGCAGGGTCTCGGCGAAGGGCAGGGTGATGTCGCCCCAGCGGCCGCCGCCGAACAGCGACGGCGTGCGCCCGCCCTGGCCGAACCAGTCCTGGGCGATCAGCACGGTCAGCCCGGCGGCAAGGAAGTTCAGCGCCACGCCCGAGATCAGCTGGTTGCCGCGGAAGGTGATCGAGGCCAGGCCGTGGACCAGCGACAGCAGCGTCGAGGTGACCAGCGCCGCGCCGAGGCCGAGCCAGACCGACCCGGTGGTGGCGGCCACCGCGGCGGAGAAGAAGGCCGCGATCAGCATCTTGCCCTCGAGGCCGATATCGATGACCCCGGCGCGCTCGGAGAACAGGCCGGCGAGGCAGGCGAGAAGCAGCGGCGTGGCCAGCCGCAGGGTGGAATCGAGCACCTGCAGGAGCGTGGCGAAATCCATCAGCGGGCCTCCGTCCGGCGGGCGCGGCGACGGGTGGCGAAGAGCCGCTCCAGCGGCAGCCGCACCATGTTGTCGAGCGCCCCGGTGAACAGGATCACCAGCGCCTGGATCACCACGATCAGCTCGCGCGGGATGTTGGTCCAGAGCGCCAGCTCGGCGCCGCCCTGGTAGAGAAACCCGAAGAGCAGCGCCGCGAGCAGCACGCCCACCGGGTGGTTGCGCCCCATCAGCGCCACCGCGATGCCGATGAAGCCGGCGCCCTCGGTGGCGTTCATCACCAGCCTCTCGGCCTCGCCCAAAGCGGTGTTCACGCCCATCATCCCGGCCAGCGCGCCGGAGATCAGCATGGCGATCACCACGATGCGCACCGGCGAGATGCCGGCATAGCGCGCGGCGCTCTCGGAATGGCCCAATGCGCGGATCTCGTAGCCCAGCCGGGTGCGCCAGATCAGCAGCCAGACCAGCAGGCAGGCGGCCAGGGCCAGGAAGAAGGTGACGTTGCCCGGGGCGCCGCGGAACAGCGGGTTGGCCTCGGTGGCGAACATGTCCTGGAAGGTCGGCAGGTGGGTCGCGGCCGGGAAGGTGGCGGTGGCCGGATCCTGCTGCCCGGCGGGCTTCAGGAGGTTCACCAGAACGTAGTTCAGAAGCGCCGCGGCGATGAAGTTGAACATGATCGTGGTGATCACGATGTGGCTGCCGCGCTTGGCCTGCAGCCAGGCCGGGATGAAGGCCCAGGCGGCGCCGAAGGCGGCGGCGGCGAGGCTCGCGCCGAGCAGCGCCAGCGACCAGTGCGGCCACGGGATGTAGAGCGCCACCAGCGCCACGCCGAGCCCGCCCAGCATCGCCTGGCCCTCGCCGCCGATGTTGAAGAGCCGGGCGTGGAAGGCGACCGAGACGGCGAGCCCGGTGAAGATGAAGTTGGTGGCGTAGTAGAGCGTGTAGCCCCAGCCGGCCGAGCGCATCAGCGCGCCGTCGACCATCAGCCGGAACGCCTCGACCGGGTTCTCGCCGATGGCGAGGATGACCAGCGCCGACAGCGCCGCGGCCAGAAGCAGCGAGATCAGCGGCACCAGCACCGCATCGGCCCAGGCCGGCATCCTATCCATGGGCGGGACCTCCCGCCGCAGGGATCAGAGAAACGGCTTGGCCATGGCGACGAGGGCCAGCGTCGCGCCCGAGGCCACCACGGCGACATACCGGCGTGTTTGGGTCGACAGCTCGGCGGTTTCGGCGATCAGACTTTCGTTCTCCGCCGCGCGCTTCGCGGTAGAGGCATTGAGGGTCGCGATGGTCGCATCGGTCTGCCGAAAATGCAGATCGAACACCCGGTCGGTCATGGCCGCCCCGTCTTGCCGCATACACAGCTGATCGAAAATGTGGGCTCATCGTGGGCGCCATTCAATTAACGTTCGCCCGGCCGGGGGCGCGGCGCGCCTCCCGCCGGTCCTTTTCCTCGAGCGCCGCATCGACCGCGTCGAAGGCGTCGCCGCCCGGATCCTCGGTGATGCCGGCCATCAGCAGGCCAAGCTCGCGCTGGTCGGTGGCGGCGGCGTCGCGGACGCCCATGATGCGGCCGTCGAACATCACGGCGACGCGGTCGGACAGCGCGAAGATCTCGTCGAGCTCGACCGAGACCAGCAGGATCGCCTTGCCGGCATCGCGCAGCGCCACGATCTGCTGGTGGATGAATTCGATGGCGCCGATATCGACGCCGCGGGTCGGCTGGCCGATCAGCAGCAGGTCGGGGTTGCGCTCGATCTCGCGCGCCAGGACGATCTTCTGCTGGTTGCCGCCGGAGAAGTTCCGCGCCGCGAGGTCGGGATCGGGCGGGCGCACGTCGAAGCGCTGCATCTGCGCCGCCGCCTCGCCGCGGATCGCCGCGTTGTCGAGCAGCCGGTGCCGCCGCGGGGCCTCGCGGTGATAGCCGAAAACGCTGTTCTCCCAGGCCGAATAGGGCATGATCAGCCCTTCGCTCTGGCGGTCCTCGGGGACGTGGCCGATGCCGGCCTGGCGCCGGGCCCGGCCGTCGCAGCCCAGGCCGGCGAGCGGCAGATCGGCGCCGTTCAGCCGCACCTGGCCGGTGGCCTCGGCATAGCCGCCCAGCACCTCGAGCAGCTCCGACTGGCCGTTGCCGGCGACCCCGGCGAGGCCCAGCACCTCGCCGGCGCGGACCTCGAAGGAGACGCCGCGCAGCCGCTCCACCCCCTTGCCGTCGACATGGCGCAGGTCGCGCACCTCGAGCACCGGGGCACCGGGCCGGGCGGCCTGCTTGTCGACCCGCAGCAGCACCTTGCGGCCGACCATCAGCTCGGCCAGCGCCTCGGGGCTGGTCTCGGCGGTCTTCACCGTGGCGGTCATCTCGCCGCGCCGCATCACCGACACGGTGTCGGTGATCTCCATGATCTCGCGCAGCTTGTGGGTGATCAGGACGATGGTCTTCCCCTCCGCCCGCAGGTGGTCGAGGATGCGGAACAGGTGGTCGGCCTCGGCCGGGGTCAGCACCCCGGTGGGCTCGTCGAGGATCAGGATGTCGGCCTGCCGGTAGAGCGCCTTGAGGATCTCCACCCGCTGCTGGTGGCCGACCGAGAGATGCTGCACCTCGGCATCGGGATCGACGGCAAGCTCGTATTCCTCGGCCAGCCGCTTCAGCACGCCGCGCGCCTTGGCCAGCGACGGCCGCAGCAGCCCGCCCTCCTCGGCGCCCAGCACGACGTTTTCCAGCACGGTGAAATTCGGCACCAGCTTGAAGTGCTGGAACACCATGCCGATGCCGGCGGCGATGGCGGCCTGGCTGTCGGGGATGCGGGTGCGGCGGCCCTTGACGTGGATCTCGCCGGAATCGGCGGCGTAGAAGCCATAGAGGATCGACATCAGCGTCGACTTGCCGGCGCCGTTCTCGCCGATGATGCCGTGGATGGTGCCCGGCATCACCTTCAGCGAGATGTCGCGGTTGGCCTGGACCGGGCCGAAGGACTTGGAAATGCCGCGCAGCTCGATCGCGGGCACGGCGTCAGGCGCGGCGTCTGGCGCGGGGGCCGGGGCGGGGTCAGTCATAACGTCTCCGGAGCCGCGGGGCGGCAGCGGGCGGCGCCGGGCCGCCCGCCGCGCGATCTCAGAAGTTCAGGGCCGGGCAGCTGTCGTCCGAGCGGTAATCGTGCACCTCGATCTCGCCGGCGATGATCTTCTCGCGGGCCTCGTCGACCTGGGCCTGCATCTCCTCGCTGATCAGGTCGCGGTTGTGCTCGTCGAGCGCGTAGCCCACGCCCTCCTCCGCGAGGGTCAGCCGCTCCACCCCGGTCTCGAGATCGGCGCCGGCGGTCATCGCGTCGAACACCGCCACGTCGACCCGCTTGAGCATCGAGGTCAGGACCGAGCCCGGGTGCAGGTGGTTCTGGTTGCTGTCCACGCCGATCGACAGGATGCCCTCGTCGGCGGCGGTCTGCAGCACGCCGATCCCGGTGCCGCCGGCGGCGGCGAAGACCACGTCCGAGCCCTGGCCGATCTGCGCCTTGGTCAGCTCCGAGCCCTTCACCGGGTCGTTCCACGCCGCCGGCGTGGTGCCGGTCATGTTGGAGATCACCTCGATGTCGGGGTTCACCGCCTGCGCGCCCTGGGCGTAGCCGCAGGCGAAGGCGCGGATCAGCGGGATGTCCATGCCGCCGATGAACGAGACCGTGCCGGTCTCGGAGGCCAGCGCCGCCAGCATGCCGACGAGGTAGGAGCCCTGTTCCTCGGCAAACAGCACCGATTTCACGTTGCCGTGCTTCTCGGGGTCGATGAAGCCGTCGATGGTGACGAACTTGGTGTCGGGATAGTCGGCGGCGATGTTGTCGATCGGCGTCGCCATCGAGAAGCCGGCGGTGATCACCGGGTTGAAGCCCGCCTCGGCGAAGCGCCGCAGCGCCTGTTCGCGCTGCGCCTCGGATTGCAGCTCGATGTCGCGGAACGACCCGCCGGTTTCCTCGGCCCAGCGCTGGGCGCCGTTATAGGCGGCCTCGTTGAAGGATTTGTCGAACTTGCCGCCGAGGTCGTAGATCAGCGCCGGATCGGCCAGGCCGGCACCGGCCGAAAGGGCGAGCGCGGCCGCGGCGCCGAGGAAGGAATGTCTGAGATTCATGCGAAGGGGCTCCCGGTCTGTTCGACGCGCCGATCTCTGTCGGCGGCGCCCTGGATCGTGACGATCTGCCGGCGATTTAGGACCAGCGCGCGGCGGAGGGTCAACCGGTTTCTGGCGTCATCGCGGTGGCTTCGGCGTGACTTGGGGTCAAGGATCGGGCCAGGATCAGGGCATCCGCGGCCGGCCCCGAAGCGCGCCGGTAATAGCCCCGGCGGCGGCCTTCCTCGCAATAGCCGTGGCGCGCGTAGAGAGCCCGCGCCGGGGCGTTGTCGGCGGCCACCTCGAGCAGCACGCGCGCGGCGCCCTCGGAGGCCAGACCGGCATGGAACCGCTCCAGAAGCGCCGAGGCGACGCCGTTGCGCTGCGCCGCAGGCGCGGTCGCGAGCGCGAGGATCTCGGCCTCGTCGGCGATCGCCTGCGCCAGAAGGAAGCCGTCCGGGGCGAGGAAGAGCCGCGTCGAGGGCTGCGCCAGCGTGGCCTCCAGCGCGGCCTCGGACCAGGCGGTCTGGTGCCGGTAGGCGCGCTGCATCAGCGCCGCCATCTCTGCGGCAGTCATGGCAGGATCCGCGGCGGCCGGTCGCGCGCCGGCGCGGCATCGGCGGGGCGCAGGTAAAGCGGCGCCGGCGCCGCGCCGGGGGCGTGGTCGCGGGCGATCCGGGCGATGCGAAGGGCCAGCTCGGCGGGGGCGGGCGGCCAGGCCAGCGGCTCGGTCAGGCTGTCGCCGGGCACCAGTTCGGGCGCCGCGTCGGGCCGCCGGATATAGACCTGGCCGCGCGGCGCCGGGATCGCCGGCAGGGCCTTCGGCGCCGCGGCGATGGCGTCGAAGGTCGAGACGCCGATCGCCGGACGGCCGAGCCCCAGCGCCAGGCCGCGGGCGCAGGCCACGGCGATGCGCAGCCCGGTGAAGTTGCCCGGCCCGATGCCGACGCCGAGCCGGTCGAGATCGCCCCACCGGGCGCCGGCCTCGTCCAGCACCTCCTCGAGCAGCGGCACCAGCCGTTCGGCCTGGCCGCGCGCCATCTCCTCGGCCCGCAGGGCGCGGATCCGGTCGCCGGACAGCAAAGCGGCCGCGCAATGCGCGGCCGATGTGTCGAAGGCCAGAACGGTGATCTCAGAGGCCAACCGGGCGCACCTCGGTGACTTCCGGGATGTAGTGCCGCAGCAGGTTCTCGATGCCCATCTTCAGCGTCAGCGTCGAGGACGGGCAGCCGGCGCAGGCGCCCTGCATGTGCAGGTAGACGACGCCGCGTTCGAAGCCGTGGAAGGTGATGTCGCCGCCGTCCTGGGCCACGGCCGGGCGCACCCGCGTGTCCAGCAGTTCCTTGATCTGGCCGACGATCTCGGCATCCTCGCCGTCATGCTCGGCATGGCCGGACCCGGCCTGCGCGGCATTGTCGGCCATCACCGGGCGGCCGGACTGGAAATGCTCCATGATGGCGCCGAGGATGGCCGGCTTGACGTGGTCCCAGTCGGTGTCGTCGGCCTTCGTCACGGTGACGAAATCGGAGCCGAAGAAGACCCCGCGAACGCCGTCGACGGCAAAGAGACGCTCGGCCAGCGGCGAGGCCCCGGCCCCTTCGGAGCTCGGGAAATCCGCGGTTCCGGCCTCCAGAACCGTCTGGCCCGGCAGGAATTTCAGGGTTGCGGGGTTCGGAGTGGATTCGGTCTGGATGAACATGGGCGCAGCTTTCGTTGGATTGGCGGCGAATATGCGCCTCCCGCCGATCCGGGTCAAGGTTTGGAACGATTCTAAATTGCGAATGCGGAACCGCCCGGCCCGGCGGGAACGGCCGGGCCGGGCGGTCTGGCCGCGCGCGATCAGCAGGTCGCGGCGGGCTCTCCGAGGCGCCGGGGCGCGGGATCCTGGCGCACCAGCCGGCCGTTGATCACGGTGAGGTAGGGCGCGATCCGCGTCACCTCGGCGCCATGCAGGTCGCGCGGCATGTCGCCGTCGGCGACGAAATCCTGGCCCGGCTCCCAATCGGCCGGCGTCGACAGGCCGGTCAGCTCGGTGACCTGCAGCGCCGCCAGGCAGCGCAGGATCTCCTCGACGCTGCGGCCGACTTCGGCGGGGTATTCGAAGACCATGCGCACGCGCATGCCGGGGTCGAGGATGAAGGTCTTGCGCATGGATGGGGCCGTGCCGCCGGGCCCGGTGGCGCCGAACAGCTCGAGCAGCGTGCCGTCGCTGTCCACCGCGGCGGTGAGGTCGCTGCAATCGGTGCCGAACATGCGCTCCAGCTCGGCCTGCCAGCGCAGCTGCTCGCTCAGGCAGGAGCCGGTGACGCCCATGATTCGGGTGTTCATCGCCCGGAAATCCGGCATCGCCTCGGCGAAGCTGACGATCTCGGTGCTGCAGACCGACGAGAAGGCCGCGGGATGGCTGAACAGGACGACCCAGCCGCCTCCCGCCCAGTCGTGCAATGCCAGCGGGCCTTCCGTGGTCTGGGCCACGAAATCGGGGAAGACGTCGCCGATGCGCGGGGTCCAGAGGGCGGGCGGTAAGTCGTGCAGAGGGCTGCCGAAGCCGCCACGTCTGCTGTCACGTCCGGAGAACGGTCGCATGTCCATAGCCTTTGTGCATCCCCGGCGGGTTGCGCCCGCCTTCTGAATTCAGTTCGACATGCAACTTGGACGAGAATGTGGCGGTGCCGCGACCTGGTTTGGGCGCGGTGCCCGGCGGGGCGGCGCCCGGGCTTGCAGGTTTCACGGTCCCGCACAGGCTGCGCGCGGTGCCGGAGCCCGGCCGGCGCAGCGGTCAGGTTATGGCGGTCAGGCGTTCCTTGGAGAGATCGCCGGGCACGATGGTGATCGGCACCGGCAGGGTGCCGGAATTGCGCGACAGCTGCGTGACCAGCGGACCCGGGCCCGCCTTGCCGGTGCCGGCGCCCAGCACCAGCACGCCGATCTCGGGATCCTCGCCGACCTGGGCGATGATCTCGCCCACCGGGTCACCCTCGCGGATGATCAGCTCGGGCTCGATCTTCTGGCGGTCGCGCATCCATTTCGCAAAGACCTCGAAATGGGCGCGGATGCCCGCGCGGGATTCCTCGCGCATGATGTCGCCTACGCCGACCCAGTGATTGAACTCGTCGGGCGGGATGACCGACAGGATGGTGACCCCGCCGCCGGTCTTGGCGGCGCGCATGGCGGCGAACCGCATGGCGTTCAGGCATTCGCGGCTGTCGTCGAGCACGACGAGGAACTTGCGCATCGGGTCGGAACCTCCTGGCGGCCGATCATGGCAGCGCCGCCGGAGCCGCGCAAGCGCACCGCGCGCGCCGCGGCGGGGGGCGCTAGCGGCCGGCGCCGGCAGCCCAGTCCCAGTACAGCTCGCGCGCCCGCAGGGTGACCGGGCCGACGCCGTAGCGCACGTCCTCGAAGCGGTCGACCGGCGTCACCTTGTTGAGGTTGCCGGTCAGGAAGACCTCGTCCGCGGCCTCGAAATCGGCGAAGCTCAGCACCGTCTCCACCACCTCGACGCCATCGGCGCGCAGGTTCTCGATATGCCGCGCGCGGGTGATCCCGGCCAGGAAGGTGCCGTTCGGGATCGGCGTGAAGACGACGCCGTCCTTGACCATGAAGACGTTGGAGGAGGCGGTCTCGGCGACGTTGCCCATGGCGTCGGCCACCAGCGCGTTCTGGAAGCCGCGCGCCTGCACCTCGGCCAGCATGCGCGAGGAATTGGGATAGAGGCTGCCGGCCTTGGCGTTGCAGAGCGAGGTCTCGAGCACCGGGCGGCGGAACCGCGTGCGGCCGAGCCCGATGGCGCGGTCGGGCGGCAGCATCGGGAATTCCTCGAGGCAGATGGCGAAGCCGGTCGGCCCCTCGACCGGGCAGATCGCCGTGGAATCGCTGTCGAGCGACCAGTACATCGGGCGGATATAGACCTGGGCGGAGGCCGGATAGGCCGCGAGGCCTTCGCGGATCAGCGCCTCGATCTCCTCCGCCGTCTTGCTGGGGCGGATCATCAGCGCCTCGGCCGAGCGGTTGAGCCGGGCGCAATGGCGGTCGAGGTCGGGCACCATGCCGTCGACATGCCGCGCCCCGTCGAACACCGTCGAGCCGAGCCAGATGCCGTGATCGGCGGCGCGCATCACCGGCACGTTGCCGTCGTGCCAGGCCCCGTCGAACCAGGTGCGGATGTTCTCGCCGGTCGCCATCGCTCGCGCTCTCCCTATCGCGTCGTCGCAGCGAGGCTAGGCAACCTCTCCGGCGAGGTCCAGCAGGTCACGCCGCCTCGGCGAGAAGCGCTTCGAGATCGAGCGGGGCATTGACCATCGAGAGCGTGCCGGTGGCGTCGCGCGGCCACTCCGCCTCGGGCCGGTCGCGGTAGATCTCCACGCCGTTGCCGTCCGGGTCGGAGAAGTAGACCGCCTCGGACACGCCGTGATCGGCGGCGCCCTCGATGGCGATGCCGGCGGCCCGCGCGCGGCGCAGCGCGGCGCCGAGGCTGGCGCGGTCGGGAAACAGGAAGGCGGTGTGGTAGAGCCCGGTATGGTGCGGCGCCGGCGGCGTCTGGCCGGCGCTCTGCCAGGTGTTCAGCCCGATATGGTGGTGATAGCCGCCGGCCGAAAGAAAGGCGGCGCCAGGCCCGTAGCGCTGCGTCAGCTCGAGCCCGATCACGTCACGGTAGAAAGCGATGGCGCGGTCGAGATCGGCGACCTTCAGATGGACATGGCCGATACGGGTGGCGGCGGGGGCGCGCGACATGGGGGGCTCCTTTGCGAAATCTCGCCGCCAAGTTACATCCCCCGGAGCCGGCCCGACAGGCGCACCGGCGCGCGGGGCCTGTGCGGGGCCGCGCCGGGCCGCGCGGCCGGGCCGGGCGCGGCGCCGGGCTGGACGGGCGGCGGCCGGGCGGATAGGCCCGGCGGCGGATCACCTGCGATGGGGCCTTCGATGCTGCACGACCACAATGCCAGCCCGCTCAATCCGCTGCCGCCGGTGCTGCTGGCGCTGACGGCCGCGCTGCTGCTGCCCGAGATCGCCTTCTCGCTCGGGGCGCGCGGCCTGCTCGGCGGGCCGGATGCGGTGGGCTGGCGGATCCGCGCGATGGAGCGGGTCGCGGTCTCGGGCGAGATCCTCGACTGGATGATCGCGAACCGGCAGGCGCCGTGGCAGCATGTCGGCCGGCTCGTCGCCTATCCCTTCGTGCACGGCGCCTTCACCCAGACGCTGTTCGCCGGGGTGATGCTGCTGGCACTGGGCAAGATGGTGGCGGAGGCGCTGGGCCAGGCGCGCATGCTGGCGGTGTTCTTCGGCGCCGCGATCCTCGGCGGGCTGGTCTACGGGCTGGCGCTCGACGCGGCGATGCCGCTCTACGGCGCCTTCCCGGCGGTCTACGGGCTGATCGGGGCCTTCACCTACCTGCTGTGGATGCGGCTCGGGCAGATGGGCGAGGCGCAGATCCGGGCGTTTTCGCTGATCGGGGTGCTGCTCGGGCTGCAACTGGTCTTCGGGTTGCTCTTCGGCGGCGGGCTCTGGTGGATCGCCGAACTGGCGGGCTTTGCCGCCGGCTTCGCGCTGACCGTGCTGCTGGTGCCGGGCGGCACGCAGCGGCTGATCCACCGGCTGCGGCAGCGCTGAGGCCTCAGAACATCTCCGCCGGGAGCACCGGCAGGTAGCGCGAGAAGCGCCGCCCGCGGCCCAGCGGGTAGGGCATGGCGAAGCCGTCGCGCTCTTCCGGCGGGCGCTCGGCGTTGGCGCGCGCCGCCTCGGTCCAGGTCGCCGCCCGCGACGGGTCGCGGCCGGGCAGGTGCCCGGCCAGCCATTTCTCCGCCAGCCGCAGGCGCAGCGCGCGGACCTGCTCGGGGTCGTGGAACTGCACCCCGGCCTCGATGTCCCAGCGCAGCGACCGGCCGTTCAGGTTGGCCGAGCCGACGATGCCGACCCGGTCGTCGACCAGCGTCACCTTGGAATGCACGTAGATCGGCCCGGCCCCGCCCAGGGCGCGCGAGAAGCCGGGCGAGGCGGGGCGCTTCTGGCCCGGCGAGATCAGCGCCAAGCGGTCGCCGAAGGCGCGCCGGATGTCGTTCAGCGCGATGGTCTGCAGCGCGTGGGCGTGGCGGGCATCCCAGGTGTCGGCACCGCCGAACAGGATGCGCTCGGGCTCGGGCGGCAGCAGCACGATGAGCTGCAGGTCCGGCTCGCGCGCCGCCGCCTGGCAGAGCGCCCGGGACAGGTCCCGGTGCCGCAGGAACTGGCTTTCGATGTAGATGTGGTCGCGGGCCTCGGCGAAGAGCGCGAGATGCGCCTCCTCGTGTTCGCGGACCAGGCAGTCGGGGCCGAAGCGCAGCGCGCCGCGCCGCGGCTCGGAGATGGTCCGCAGCAGGCGCAGCCGGCCGACATCCTGCGGTCCCTCCTCGAGCGCGATGGGCTCGGCGCGCTCGGTCAGCGCATGGCCGCCCTGGTCGTGCGCGCGGTTCCAGGTGTCGATGGCGTGCCGCCGCACCACGCCGGCGAAGGCGCCCTCGATCTCGAGGCTGACATCGTGCCAGGTCTCCTCGGCCGGGCGGTCGTGCTCGTTGTCGTCCCAGCGCCGCTCGTTGACGTCGAGCCCGCCGATCACGGTGTGCCGGCCATCGGCCACGGCAATCTTCTGGTGCAGCGAGACCGGCCGCAGATAGGGCCGGTTCTTCAGCATCTCGCGCTGCACCGGGGTGAGCTTGTCCTCGACCTCGGCCTTCAGCTCGCGCAGCTTGGCGAGGACCTGGAAGACCAGGGCGCGGCGCCAGATCCAGCCCACCTCCTGGCCGTGCGGGGCCACCACGACCTGCACGTCGCCCTCCACCGCCTCGGCGAAGCGGCGCGCAGAATGCCAGGACAGCCGGTGCAGGTCGGCGGCGAAGAGCGGGTCGAAATCGGTGATCGCGAGCCGGATGCGCACGCCGCGGCGCGCCACCGCGCAGAGCAGGTCGAGCCAGGTGTCGAGGCCCTGCGCGCGGATCTCGGGGTTGCGCAGCTTGGTGTCCGGCTCGAAGACGCGGTAGGACAGGAACAGCTCGCGCTCGGCGCCGAAGGCCAGTGCCTCGAGCCGGGGATAGACCTCCGCCGCGGTGATCAGCGCCCGGAACGTCATGGCCTAGCTCCGCCGCCGCCGCCGCGTCGCCTCGCGAAAGTCAGCCAGCCGGAAGGCGCCGACCGCCTGTCCGATCCCTCCATATGCGACGATCCCCACCGTAATCAGTACCAACAGGGCGCCGTAGCGCCACCCCGCCATGCTGAACAATGGCGCAAGCGCCGTCATGGTTCCCCAAAGCACCGCTCCGAGCAAGGCCGAGGCCAGCAGGATGCGCCAGATGCGGGCATGGAACCGCGCGTCGAAGCGCGCCACCGGGCCCAGTCGGCGGCCGCCCAGGGCCAGCAGCGCGACCAGCGCCCAGCCCGCCGCGGTGGTGGCGATGGCCGGCGCGACCCAGCCCAGCACCGGCGCCAGCCCGATGGCGAGGACGGCGTTCACCGCCATCGAGACCAGCGCGTAGCGGAACGGCGTGCGGGTGTCCTCGCGGGCGAAGAACAGCGGCTGCAGCACCTTCTGGAGCACGAAGGCGGGCAGGCCCAGCCCGTAGATCGCCACCGCGAGGGAGATCGCCCGGGCATCGGCCGCCGAGGTCGCGCCGCGCTCGAAGAGGACCGAGACGATGGGCAGCGGCACCACCATCAGCGCCACCGCCGAGGGCACGGTGAGCGCCAGGGCGATCTCGCCGGCGCGGCTCAGGGCGTGGCGGCCGCCGGCATCGTCGCCGGCCGCGAGCTTGCGCGACAAGTCCGGCAGCAGCACGATGCCCACGGCGATGCCGACCACGCCCAGCGGCAGCTGATAGAGCCGGTCGGCGGCGTAGAGCCAGCCCACCGCCTTGTCGAAATGCGACGCCACCTGCTGGCCGACCAGCAGGTTGACCTGCATCACCCCGCCGGCCAGCGCGGCGGGCACCGCGACGCGGATCAGGTTGCGCATCTCCGGGGTCCAGCGCGGCCGCCCCGGCCGCAGCCGCACCCCGGCGCGCTCGGCGGCGATCCAGACCAGGGCAAGCTGGGCGATGCCGGCCACCGGCACGGCCCAGATCAGCGCCCAGATCACCTCCTCGCCGAGCTGGCTGGCGGCCAGCATCGCGGCGATGACGAAGATGTTGAGAAAGACCGGCGCGGCGGCGGCGGCGGCGAAATGCCCGGTGGCGTTCAGCGCGCCCGAGAACAGCGCCGCCAGCGAGATGAAGAGGATGTAGGGAAACAGGATCCGCCCGTAGGTCACGGTCAGGTCGAAGCGGGGATCGCCGACGAAGCCCTCGGCGGTGGCCCAGACCAGCGCCGGCATGAAGACCATGGCGAGCGCCGAGATCGCCAGCAGCACCGTGGCCAGCCCGTTCAGCGCGTCGCGGGCAAAGCCCAGCGGGTCGTCGCCGGACTGGTAGCGCTTGGAGAACATCGGCACGAAGGCGGCGTTGAAGGCGCCCTCGGCGAAGAAGCGGCGGAACATGTTGGGCAGGCGGAAAGCCGCCACGAAGGCGTCGAGGACCGGACCGGGTCCGATCAGCGCCAGGATGACGATCTCCCGGACGAGCCCCAGCACCCGGGACAGGAGGGTCCAGACCCCGACGGTCAGAACGCCGGTGAGAAGGCGGATGGGTTTCATGCTCGATGCCTCGGGCCCGTCTCGGCGGGCGTTGCTGTGCGCGCGGGATCTAGCGCATCGCCCGCCCCGCCGGAAGGGGCCGGGGCGGCGCATCGGCGGCGGCGGGGCGGCGTTGCCCCTCCGCCGCCCGGTCCGGGCGGCGCTCGCCCGAGGATATTCTCCCCCGGAAGACGGGGCGGCGCGGCCCCTGCTTCTTCTGAGCGCAAATATCCCGGGGGTGCGGGGGCAGCGCCCCCGCGGTGAGAC
>NZ_JBTLRM010000010.1:0-39854 GCF_054482755.1 Roseivivax sp. CAU 1761 | reverse complement strand
GGCCCCGGCGCTCCGTTCAGTCGAAAGCCGCCCCGACGCCGCGGGCCGCCAGGCGGCCGGTGCCGATCGTGGCCTGCGCCGCGGTTCTGGCGGTGAACACTGTCGCATCCGCGGCAGCATCGGCGAGGGTCAGCGCGGCGCAGCCGGGCAGGGCGAAGCCGAGAAGCAGGCAGAGAACGGGGCGCATGGCGGCCTCCTTGGGGGATCAGCGTTTCTTCAGCGCGTCGAGCAGCGCGCTGCCGAGCGCGCCCGGCGCATCCTCGCGGCGCGGCGGCGGGGCGGCCTTGTCGCCGCGCGGCGGCCTGCCGCCCGGGCCGGCCGGGCCACCCGGGCCGTCCTTGCCGCGGGCGCGCGGGCCGGAAGCGGCGCCGGGCTCGGGGGCGGATTTGCGCATGGTCAGGCCGATGCGCTTGCGCGCCGCGTCGACCTCGGTGACCCGCACCCGCACCACGTCGCCGGCCTTCACCACCTCGTGCGGGTCCTTCACGAAGCGGTCGGCGAGCTGGCTAACATGCACCAGCCCGTCCTGGTGCACGCCGATATCGACGAAGGCGCCGAAGGCCGCGACATTGGTCACCGTGCCCTCAAGCGCCATGCCGGGCTTCAGGTCGTCGAGCGTCTCCACGCCCTCGGCGAACTGCGCCGTCTTGAAGCTCGGGCGCGGGTCCCGGCCGGGCTTTTCCAGCTCCGCCAGGATGTCGCGCACCGTGGGCAGGCCGAAGCGGTCGTCGGCGTAGCGCTCGGGCGCGAGCCGGCGCAGCGGCGCCGGGTCGGCCATCAGCGCGCGCAGGTCGCGGCCGCAATCCGTCACGATGCGCCGCGCCAGGTCGTAGGCCTCGGGATGCACCGCCGAGGCGTCGAGCGGCTCGCTGCCATCGGCGATGCGCAAAAAGCCCGCGCATTGCTCGAAGGCCTTGGGGCCGAGCCGCGCCACCTTTAGCAGGTCGCGGCGGCGGGCAAAGGCGCCGGCGGCATCGCGATGCGCGACGATGGCCTCGGCGAGGCCGGGCCCGAGCCCCGAGACATGCGCCAGAAGCGGCGCCGAGGCGGTGTTGAGATCGACGCCCACCGCGTTCACCGCGTCCTCGACCACGCCGTCGAGGGCGCGCGCCAGCTGCGCCTGGTCGACATCGTGCTGGTACTGGCCGACGCCGATGCTCTTGGGCTCGATCTTCACCAGCTCGGCCAGCGGGTCCTGCAGGCGCCGCGCGATCGAGACCGCGCCGCGCAGGCTGACATCGAGACCGGGAAATTCCTTCGCCGCCAGTTCCGAGGCCGAATAGACCGAGGCGCCGGCCTCCGAGACCACCACCCGGGTCGGCGCCTTGGTGCCGGCCGGCAGGCGTTTCAACACGTCGCCCACCAGCTTCTCGGTCTCGCGGCTGGCGGTGCCGTTGCCGATGGCGATCAGCTCCACGCCGTGGGCGCGGATCAGCCGCAGGATCGCCGCCTCGGCGCCCGCCACGTCGCGGCGCGGCTGGAACGGGTAGAGCGTCTCGGTCGCCACCAGCTTGCCGGTGGCGTCGATCACCGCCGCCTTGACCCCGGTGCGGATGCCCGGATCGAGGCCCAGGGTCGGCCGCGCCCCGGCCGGGGCGGCGAGCAACAGGTCGTGCAGGTTGCGGGCGAAGACGGCGATCGCCTCCTCCTGGGCCCGCGCGCGCAACTCACCCATCAGGTCGACCATCATCGACAGCGACAGCTTGACCCGCCAAACCCAGTCGGCGGTGGCGCCGAGCCAGTCGTCGCCCGGCCCGCCGCGGCCCACCCCGAGGGCGCGCCGCACCTTGGCCTGCGCGCGCGCCGCGCCGTCCTCGGGGTCGGGCGCGATGTCGAGCGTGACGACGCCCTCCTTGGAGGCGCGCAGCATCGCCAGGGCACGGTGCGAGGGCACCTTGGACCACGGCTCGGCATGGTCGAAATAGTCCGAGAACTTGGCGCCCTCCTGCTCCTTCCCGGCGACCACCCGGGCGGTCATTCGGGCCTCCCGGCGCATGAAGTCGCGCAGATCGCCCAGCAGGGCGGCATCCTCGGTCAGCCGCTCGGCGAGGATGTCGCGAGCGCCGGCGAGCGCCGCCTTGGCATCCGCCACGGCCTCCGACAGGTAGCCCCGGGCCAGCGCCTCGGGGTCGGCGGCGCGGTCGGCGAGGATCGCCTCGGCCAGCGGCTCGAGCCCGTTCTCGCGGGCGATCGCGGCCTTGGTGCGGCGCTTCGGCTTGTAGGGCAGGTAGATGTCCTCGAGCGCGGCCTTGGTCTCGGCCCCGGCGATGGCGCGGTCGAGCGCGGCGTCGAGCTTACCCTGACCGTCGATCGAGGCGCGGATCGCGGCCCGGCGGTCCTCCAGCTCGCGCAGGTAGCCGAGCCGGTCCGACAGGGTGCGCAGCTGGCTGTCGTCGAGCCCGCCGGTGGCCTCCTTGCGGTAGCGCGCGACGAAGGGCACGGTGGCGCCGCCGTCGAACAGCGCGACCGCGGCGGCGACCTGCCGCTCGGCGGCGCCGATCTCGGAGGCGATGGTGCGGGCGATGCGGGTCTGGGTGTCCAAGGCGGGCCTCCGGGGTCTCGTGGAAGCCTCCGGGATAGCGCCGCCGCGCCCCGCCGCCAAGGGGGCGGTGCCGGCCGGGGCGGTGGGTTGCCGAGGCCTGTGGCTGGGCCCGGCGGGGCGGCGGAACGCTGCGGCACGCACCGCCGCTCGCCCGCAGCCCCGTCCAGCGCTCCGGGTTGCAGAGCCGAGCCGCGCAGCGGCGGGCCGCGGCGCGGCGATCCTGCCCGCGGAATCCCTTGGTTTATCCTACCAAGTCCGAAGACGGTCGAAGTTAAGCGCCCAGCCCCACCGTATCGCCGGGCCGGGGGGCGGCCCGACGATGCGCGGCAGCCTGACGGCCGCTGTTTCGCGCCGGGACCCAGACCGAAGGTCCACGTCAGATCGCCGTTTTTGCGAGGATGCCCGCGGTCTCTCGCGCCATCCTTGGCCGCCCGCAGCCCTGTTCTGCCCTACGGCCTTCAGCGCAAAGCCGCGCAGCGACGGGCCGCGGTGCGGCGATCCCGGCCGTGGAATCCCTTGGTTTATCCCCGCCACACCCGAAAAAGTTCAAAGCTGCGCGCCCAGCCCCACCAGATCGCCGGGCCGGGAGGAGGTCCGGCGATGCGCGGCGGCCTTACGGCCGCTGTTTCGCGCCGGGAGCTGGACCGAACGTCCACGTCAGACCGCCGATTTTGCGAGGATGCCTGCGGTCTCTCGCGCCATCCTTGGCCGCCCGCAGCCCTGTCCTGGCCTTCGACCGTCAGCGCGAAGCCGTGCAGCGGCGGGCCGCGGCGCGGCGATCCCGGCAGTGGAATCCCTTGCTTTATCCCGGCCGCGTCCGAAGAAGTTCTATGCTGCGCGTCCAGCCCCACCGGATCTCCGGGCCGGGGGGCGGCCCGGCGATGCGCGGCGGCCTTACGGCCTTGATTCCGCGCCGGGAGAGGGGAGTCCGTGCCCTGTGGCGGCCCGAGGAGGCGCGGCCTGCAGCCGTCAGTCCGCGCCGGGCGCCAGCGCCGGACCGGGGGCTCGTCTCCCACCGGCGCCGCGCAGCGGCGGTCGCGGCGGGGTTGACCCCGGCGGCGTTCCCGCCGACCGTCGCCCGCGAACCGCCGGAGGGACCCCGCGCATGCGATGCTTCTACGCGCCCGAGACCGCGGCGCACGATCCGCGCTTCCGCCTGACCCTCGGCCGCCCGGCCGAGAATGCCGAGCGCCCGGAGCGCGCGCAGCGGCTGCTCGAAGCGCTCGACCGGCTGGGGCTTGCCGCCGAGAGTCCGCCCGAGCATCCACGGGCACGGCTCGAGGCGGTGCATACCAGCGACTTCCTCACTTTCCTCGAGACCGGCTGGCAGGCCTGGCAGGCGCTGCCCGGGGCCGGGCCGGAGGTGGTGGCCAACGCCTTTCCCCAGAAGGACCGGGCGCGCTATCCGCAGAGCATCGTCGGCCGCGCCGGCTGGCACATGGGCGATTGCGCCGCGCCGCTCGGGCCGCACAGCTGGGCGGCGACGAAGCGCGCCGCCGATTGCGCGCTCTCGGCCGCCGAGGCGGTGCTGGCCGGCGCGCCCGCCTGCTATGCGCTGACCCGCCCGCCGGGGCACCATTCCGACGCCGACAGCGCCGCCGGGCATTGCCTGCTGAACGTCACCGCGCTGGCCGCGGCGCGGCTCCGCGAGGGCCATGACCGGGTCGCGGTGCTCGACATCGACACCCATCACGGCAACGGCACGCAGGCGATCTTCTACGCGCGCGGCGACGTGCTCACCGTCTCGGTCCATACCGACCCGGCCAATTACTACCCTTTCTTCACCGGCTATGCCGAGGAGACCGGCGCGGGGGCGGGCGCGGGCGCCAATCTCAACCTGCCGCTGCCCGCCACCACCTCGGATGCGGGCTGGCTGGCCGCGCTCGACACCGCGCTGGCCCGGGTGCAGGACTTCGCGCCCGGCGCGCTGGTGGTGGCGCTCGGGCTCGACGCGCACGAAGCCGACCCGCTCAAGGGCATGAAGGTCACCTTCGACGGCTTCGCCCAGGCGGGCGGGCGGATCGCCGCGCTCGGCCTGCCCAGTGTCTACGTGCAGGAGGGCGGCTATCTCTCGCCCGACCTCACGACCTCGCTCACCGCCTTTCTCGGCGGCGTCCTCGGACGCGCGCCGGCCGCAACCCCGACGGAGTGACCCGATGGCTGAAGGATCGAATTCGCTGGCCGCCGCCGACATGGCGCACAGCCTGCACCCCTACACCAACCTGCGCCTGCACGAGCAGCAGGGCCCGATGGTGATCACCCGCGGCGACGGCGTGCATGTCTACGACGACCAGGGCCGCGAATACATCGAGGGGCTGTCGGGCCTCTGGTCGGTGGCGGTGGGCTTTTCCGAGCCGCGGCTGAAGGACGCCGCGATGCGCCAGATGGAGGCGCTGCCCTATTACCATTCCTTCGCCCACAAGGCGCACGAACCGGCGGTGCGGCTGGCCGAGAAACTGGCCGAGATCACGCCCGAGGGGCTCAACCGGGTGTTCTTCACCAGCTCCGGGTCCGAGGCCAACGACACCGTGGTCAAGATGGTCTGGTTCATGAACAACGCGCTGGGCCGGCCCGAGAAGAAGACGTTCCTGTCGCGCAACAAGGCCTATCACGGCATCACCGTGGCCTCGGGCTCGCTGACCGGGCTGCCCGCCAATCACGGCGATTTCGACCTGCCGGCGATCCCGGTGCGGCACCTGACCTGCCCGCATCACTGGCGCTGGGCCGAGCCGGGCGAGAGCGAGGCCGACTTCACCAAGCGGCTCCTCACGGAGGCCGAGGACGTCATCCTCGAGGAAGGGCCCGAGACCATCGCCGCCTTCATCGGCGAGCCGGTGATGGGGGCGGGCGGCGTCATGGTGCCGCCCGAGGGCTACTGGCCGGGGATCGCCGCGCTCTGCCGGAAATACGACATCCTGCTGGTCTCGGACGAGGTGATCTGCGGCTTCGGCCGGCTTGGCACGCGCTGGGGCTGCGAGGCCTTCGGCGTGGTGCCCGACATCCTCGTGACCTCGAAGCAGTTGACCTCGTCCTACATGCCGCTGGCGGCGGTGGTGGTGAACGACCGGGTCTATGATGCCATCGCCGACAATTCCGCCAGGCTCGGCACCTTCGGGCACGGCTACACCGCCTCGGGTCACCCGGTGGCCTGCGCCGTCGGGCTCGAAAACATCGCGGTGATCGAGGAGGGCGACCTGATGGGCAACGCCGCCCGGCTCGGGCCGCGCCTGCAGGAGAAGCTGCGCGGCTTTGCCGATCACCCTATGGTGGGCGAGGTGCGCGGCATGGGGCTGATCGCGGGGCTCGAACTGGCCGCCGACCGTGACGCCCGGCAGAGCTTCCAGCCCGCCGGCAAGGCCGCGGCCTTGGTGGCGCGGCTCGCCGCGGAGGAGGGGCTGATCTGCCGCAACGTCTACGAGACCGTGGCGCTCTGCCCGCCGCTGATCGTCACCGAAGCGCAGATCGACGAGATCGTGGCACGGCTCGGCCGGGCGCTCGACCGGGCCTGGGAGCACGTCCAGAGCCACGGCCTGGCCTGACGGCGGGGGGAAGGGTGCGCCGGGCCGGATCGCTTCCCGGCCGGCGATTGCACCGCGGCCGGTCCGGGCATAGCTCTGGGGCAAAGAGGAGTTCGACATGACCAATCCGCTGCTGGCGCCCTGGGACGGGCCCTTCGGCCTGCCGCCCTTCGACCGCATCGACGACGAGGACTTCCCCGCCGCCTTCGAGACCGCGCGGGTGGAGCACCTGGCCGAGATCGCCGCCATCGCCAACGATCCCGCCCCGCCGAGCTTCGACAACACTATCCTGGCGCTCGAGGGCGCGGGGACCGCGCTCGACCGGGTGCTGGCGGTGTTCTACGGGCTGGCCGGCGCCGACAGCACGCCGCGGCGGCAGGAATTGCAGCGCGACTTCGCGCCCAAGCTGGCCGACCATGCCTCGGAGATCTACGGCAACCGGGCGCTCTTCGACCGCATCCGGACGCTGTGGGAGGGGCGCGCGGCGCTCGATCTCGGGGCGCAGGAGGCGCAGCTCCTGATGCTGACCCATCGCGGCTTCGTGCGCGCCGGCGCCGCGCTCGACGGCGCCGCGGCGGCGCGGATGCGCGCGATCAAGGCGCGGCTCTCGACGCTGGGCACCGCCTTCACCCAGAACCTCCTGGCCGACGAGGCCGGCTGGCAGATGGCGCTGGAGGAGGCCGATCTCGAGGGCCTGCCGGACTTCGTCCGGGCCGCCGCCCGCGCCGCCGGCGCCGAGCGCGGGGCCGGCGGGCCGGTGGTGACGCTGTCGCGCTCGGTGATCGTGCCGTTCCTGCAATTCTCGCCGCGCCGCGACCTGCGCGAACGCGCCTGGCGCGCCTGGACGGCGCGCGGCGCCGGTGGCGGCGAGACCGACAACCGCGCCATCGCCGCCGAGATCCTGGCCCTGCGCCAGGAGCGCGCCGAGCTGCTGGGCTACCCGAGCTTCGCCGCCTACAAGCTCGAGACCGAGATGGCCAAGAGCCCCGACCGGGTGCGCGACCTGCTCTCCGAGGTCTGGGACGCGGCGCGCGCCAAGGCGCTCGAGGATCAGGCCGCGCTCGAGGCGCGGATGCAGGCCGACGGCGTGAACGGCCCGCTGCAGCCCTGGGACTGGCGCTACTACGCCGAGGCGCGGCGCCGCGAGGAGCACGCGCTCGACGAGGCGGCGCTGAAGCCGTATCTGCAGCTCGACCGGATGATCGCCGCCGCGATGGCGGTGGCCGGGCGGCTCTTCGGGCTGGAATTCCGCGAGATCGAGGCGCCGCTCTACCACCCCGATTGCCGGGCCTGGGAGGTCGCGCGCGGCGGCACCCATCGCGCCGTCTTCATCGCCGATTATTTCGCCCGCGCCTCCAAGCGCTCGGGGGCCTGGTGCTCGGCCATGCGGATGCAGGCGCGCCGGCCCGAGGCGGAGACGCCGATCGTGGTGAATGTGTGCAACTTCGCCAAGCCGGAGCCGGGGCATCCCGCGCTCTTGTCCTACGACGACGCGCGCACGCTGTTCCACGAATTCGGCCACGCCCTGCACCAGATCCTGTCGGACGTGGAGTTCGGCTCGATGGCCGGCACCTCGGTGGCGCGCGATTTCGTCGAACTGCCGAGCCAGCTCTACGAGCATTGGCTGGAAGTGCCCGAGGTGCTGGCCGAGTTCGCCACCCATGCCGAGACCGGCGCGCCGATGCCCGAGGAGATGCTGGAGCGCCTGCTGGCGGCGGCCAATGCCGACCAGGGCTTCCAGACGGTCGAATACGTGGCCTCGGCGATGGTCGATCTGGCCTTTCACGACGGCACGCCGCCGGCCGATCCGATGGCGCGGCAGGCCGAGATCCTCGCCGGGATGGGCATGCCGGAGGCCATCGCCATGCGCCATGCGACGCCGCATTTCGCCCATGTCTTCGCGGGCGACGGCTATTCCTCCGGCTATTACAGCTACATGTGGTCCGAGGTCATGGATGCCGACGCCTTCGCCGCCTTCCGCGAGGCCGGCGGCGCCTTCGACCCGGACATGGCGCGGCGGCTCGAGGCCTGCATCCTGTCCCGCGGCGGCAGCGCCGAGGCCGAGGATCTCTATGTCGGCTTCCGCGGCCGCATGCCCGGGGTGGCGGCGCTGCTCGAGGGCCGCGGGCTGATCGCGGCGGAGTGAGGGGCGCCGCGGCGCCCGGCCGGGGCGGGGTCGCGGGACCCGCCCGAACCGGCCATGGGCGCGCCGTTCCCTGCCACCGGCGCCGCGTGACGCAACGGAATGCCGCCCCGGCGCGGAAAAGTTTTGTATCAAAGCCGCGCGCAAACCTTGCCGAAACGGAAATTCGAGCTTTCTTGCGCATCGGCGCGGGGAACCCTCCGCGCGGCCGGGCCGCGATCTCCGGGCGCTTGCCTGATCCGGGGATCGCTGCTCAAATTGAACGACTTCGGCCCCGGCAAAGCCCGGCCGGCGGCCATCTCTACTGATGGATTGGGAACGCGAGCGCCGGTCGCTCTCAGAGGAGACACAGGTTCGACACCATGAAGGAAGCAGGGGCCGCCGGGACGACGGTGATGGTGGTGGATGACGAGGTCCTCGTGGGCCTCGACATGAAGATGTCCTTGGAGGAATCGGGCTACACGGTGATGGGTCCGTTCACCGACCCGGTCAGCGCCGTCGCGGCGCTCGACGAGAGCAGTCCGGATTTCGCCATTCTCGACGCCAATCTCGACGGCCGGTCGAGCGGCCCGGTGGCCGAGCGGCTGCTTGAGCTCGCGGTGCCGTTCATCTACGTCACCGGCTACGGCGAGGATTTCGCCCGCGGCCAGCTGCCGCCGGCCGAGGCGCTGGGCAAGCCGGTGCGGATGTCCGACCTCGTCAAGCGCGTCCGGGCGGCGCTCGGGGATGGCGCGCCGAAGGGCAAGCTTGCCTGACGCGGCGGTCCCCTCCGGACCCGACTTTCCCTTCCGCCTGACCGCCCCGGCCGAACATGCCGGCGCGCTGCCGGCCCGCGTCGATGTCGCGGTGATCGGCGGCGGCGTCGCCGGGGTCAGCGCGGCGCTCGAACTGGGGCGCGCGGGGCTGTCGGTTCTGGTGCTGGAAAAGGGCCGGATCGCGGCCGAGCAGAGTTCGCGCAACTGGGGCTGGATCCGGGTGCAGGGCCGCGACCCCGGCGAGGTGCCGCTGGCGCTGGAGGCGCGCGCGCTCTGGCAGGCGCTCGACCGCCAGTGCCGGGGCCGGCTCGGGGTGCGCCGCATGGGCGTCAGCTATCTGGCGCGCCGGCCGGCCGACATGGCGCGGCACGAGGCCTGGCTCGCCGCCGTGGCGGATCACGGGCTCGACAGCCGGCTTCTGGGCCGGCGCGGCCTGGCCGACCTCGCGCCCGGGCATGCGGCGGACTGGATCGGTGCGCTGCACACGCCCTCGGATCTCTGCGGCGAACCTTGGCAGGCGGTGCCGGAACTGGCGCGCCTGGCGCGGTCCGAGGGCGTGACGCTGCGCGAGGGGTGCGCGGTGCGCGGGCTCGACATCGCGGCGGGCCGCGTCGCCGGGGTGGTGACCGAGGCGGGACGGGTGGCCGCCGATGCGGTGGTGCTGGCCGGCGGCGCCTGGTCGGGGCTGTTTCTCGGGCGCCACGGCGTGGCGCTGCCCCAGCTCTCGGTGCGCGCCACCGCACTCGCCACGCAGCCCTTGCCCGAGACCGCCCGGACCGGCGGGCTCGACGGCCGCGTGGCGTTCCGCCGCCGCGCCGATGGCGGCTACACGCTGGCGCCGTCCACGGCGTCGGAATTCCGCCTCGGCCCCGCCGCCCTGCGCTGGGCGCCGCGCTACCGCCGGGCCCTGGCCTCGGTGGGCTACCGGGTGCGGCTGGGCCTGCGCGCCCCGGCCGGGTTTCCCGATGCCTGGGGCACGCCGCGGCGCTGGGACGACGATCGCGAGACCCCGTTCGAGCGCATGCGCATCCTCGATCCCGAGCCCGACCGGCGCGGCGCCGCGGCGGCCTGCGCGGCCTTTGCCGCGGCCTTTCCCGGGCTCGGCCCGGTGCGGCCCCGGCGGGTCTGGGCCGGGATGATCGACGTGCTGCCGGATGTGGTGCCGGTGATCGACCGGGTCGCGGCGCTGCCCGGTCTGACGCTCCTGACCGGATTCAGCGGCCACGGTTTCGGCATCGGCCCGGCGGCGGGGCGCGCCGCGGCGGCGCTGGTCGAGGGCCGGGCGCCGGGTCATGACCTGGCGCGGTTCCGCTTCGCGCGCTTCTCCGATGGCAGTATAATGCGGCCCGGGCCCGGCTTCTGACCCTGCCGCCGCGTGCCGCGGCTGGCCCGGCTTGCGGGCGCCCGGGGGCTCGGGCAGGGTGGCGCCGTTCCGAATTTCAAGGAGTCCCCCGAATGCCGGTCAAGAACCGCTTTGCCGAGATGCAGGACGAGATCACCGCCTGGCGGCGCGACCTGCACCGGCATCCCGAGATCCTGTTCGAGACCCACCGCACCGCCGGGCTGGTCGCCGAACGCCTGCGCGCCTTCGGCTGCGACGAGGTGGTCGAGGGCATCGGGCGCACCGGCGTGGTGGGGGTGATCCGCGGCCGCTCCACCGACTCGGGGCGCACCATCGGGCTGCGCGCCGACATGGACGCGCTGCCGATCCGCGAGGCGACCGGGCTCGACTACGCCTCCGCCACCCCCGGGGCGATGCATGCCTGCGGCCATGACGGCCACACCGCGATGCTGCTGGGCGCCGCCAAGTACCTCGCCGAGACGCGCAATTTCGACGGCACCGCGGTGGTCATCTTCCAGCCCGCCGAAGAGGGCGGCGGCGGCGGTCGCGAGATGTGCCGCGAGGGCCTGATGGCGCGCTTCGGCATCGAGGAGGTCTACGGCATGCACAACTGGCCCGGCGTGCCGGTCGGCCGCTTCGCCATCCGGCCGGGGCCGTTCTTCGCCGCCACCGACCTCTTCGAGATCGTTGTCGAGGGCCGCGGCGGCCATGCCGCCAAGCCGCAGGAGACCGTCGACCCGGTGGTGGCGAGCGCCCAGCTGGTCAGCGCGCTGCAGAGCATCGCCAGCCGCAACGCCGACCCGGTGGCGCAGCTGGTGATCTCGGTGACCTCGATCGAGAGCTCGTCGAAGGCCTTCAACGTGATCCCGCAGAGCGTGCACCTCAAGGGCACCGTGCGCACGCTGGCGCCCGAGCTGCGCGATCTGGCCGAAACCCGGATCCGCGGCGTCGCCGAGGGCGTGGCGGCGGCCTTCGGCGGCACCGCGCGGATCGAGTACCAGCGCAACTACCCGGTCATGGTCAATGCCGAGGCGCAGACCGAGTTCGCCGCCGAGGTGGCGCGCGCCGTGGCCGGCGATTGCGCCGAGGCGCCGCTGGTCATGGGCGGCGAGGATTTCGCCTACATGCTCGAGGAGCGGCCCGGCGCCTACATCCTGGTGGGCAACGGCGACACCGCCTCGGTGCATCACCCGGAATACGATTTCAACGACGCCGCCATTCCCGCCGGCTGCTCCTGGTGGGCCGAGATCGTCGAGCGCCGGCTGCCGGCCTGACCCGGCCCGCCGCCGCCCGCCGCGGCCCTCCGCGGCTCGGAGGCGCGGCGCAATTGCCGCCGCGCCGGAAGGCGGAGCGCGGGTCGGCCGCCATTCCGCGCGGCAGGCGGGGGTGGAAGGGCAGGGCGGCCCGGCAAATCCGGCGGGGCGGTCTTGCAGCCCCCCGAGGCGGTCACTAAGACTCGTGCGACACGGTGCGGACCGACATTTCCGAGACACAGACAGGCAGGCGCATGACCGATCCCTTCGAGACCTACATGAATACCCTGGTCCCCATGGTGGTGGAGCAGACGAGCCGCGGCGAACGCGCCTACGACATCTTCTCGCGGCTGCTGAAGGAGCGGATCATCTTCGTCAACGGCCCGGTGCATGACGGCATGTCGAGCCTGATCGTGGCGCAGCTGCTGCACCTCGAGGCGGAGAATCCGGCCAAGGACATCTCCATGTACATCAACTCGCCGGGAGGTGTCGTGACCTCCGGCCTGTCGATCTACGACACCATGCAGTACATCAAGCCCAAGGTCTCGACCCTGGTGATCGGGCAGGCCGCCTCGATGGGCTCGCTGCTCTTGACCGCCGGCGCGCCGGGCATGCGCTTCTCGCTGCCCAACAGCCGGATCATGGTGCACCAGCCCTCGGGCGGCTATCAGGGCCAGGCCACCGACATCATGATCCACGCCGAGGAGACGCTGAAGCTCAAGCGGCGGCTCAACGAAATCTACGTGAAGCATACCGGCCAGAGCCTCAAGAAGGTTGAACAGGCGCTCGAGCGCGACCATTTCATGTCCCCCGAGGATGCGAAGGAATGGGGCCTCATCGACGAGATCGTGGAGAGCCGGGGCAAGGCCGAAGAGGCCACGTCCTGATCCGCTTCCGTCCGGACGCGGCGCCGATGCGGCGCCGCGGCGGCGGGGCGGAATTTGCGATTGAGGCGCGGTGGCGGCTGTCCTAAGCTTCGGACAGGTCGGCCCGCGGGGGCAGCGACGGCAAGACGGGCCCCGCGACGAATGACGGCCGGGAAAGGTTTGATATGGCGACGAACTCAAGCGGCGACAGCAAGAACACGCTCTATTGCAGCTTCTGCGGCAAGAGCCAGCACGAGGTGCGCAAGCTGATCGCCGGGCCCACGGTGTTCATCTGCGACGAATGCGTCGAGCTGTGCATGGACATCATCCGCGAGGAGACCAAGGGCTCGGGTCTCAAGAGCCATGACGGCGTGCCGACGCCCCTGGAGATCTGCAGCGTGCTCGACGATTACGTGATCGGGCAGATGCGGGCCAAGCGGGTGCTTTCGGTGGCGGTGCACAACCACTACAAGCGCCTCAACCATTCCTCGAAGAGCTCCGACATCGAGCTGTCGAAGTCGAACATCCTGCTGATCGGCCCCACCGGCTGCGGCAAGACGCTCCTGGCGCAGACCCTGGCGCGGATCCTCGACGTGCCCTTCACCATGGCCGACGCGACCACGCTGACCGAGGCCGGCTATGTCGGCGAGGATGTCGAGAACATCATCCTCAAGCTGCTGCAGGCCAGCGAGTACAATGTCGAGCGGGCGCAGCGCGGCATCGTCTACATCGACGAGGTCGACAAGATCACCCGCAAGTCGGAGAACCCGTCGATCACCCGCGACGTCTCGGGCGAGGGCGTGCAGCAGGCGCTGCTGAAGCTGATGGAGGGCACCGTCGCCTCCGTTCCGCCGCAGGGCGGGCGCAAGCATCCGCAGCAGGAATTCCTGCAGGTCGACACCACCAACATCCTGTTCATCTGCGGCGGCGCCTTCGCCGGGCTCGACAAGATCATCGCGCAGCGCGGCAAGGGCTCGGCCATGGGCTTCGGCGCCGATGTGCGCAACGTCGAGGAGCGCAACGCCGGCGAGGTGTTCAAGGAGCTGGAGCCCGAGGATCTGCTGAAATTCGGCCTGATCCCGGAATTCGTCGGCCGCCTGCCGGTGCTGGCGACGCTCGAGGATCTCGACGAGGAGGCGCTGGTCACCATCCTGACCCAGCCCAAGAACGCGTTGGTCAAGCAGTACCAGCGGCTGTTCGAGCTCGAGGACACGCAGCTGACCTTCACCGAGGATGCGCTGTCGGCGATCTCCAAGAAGGCCATCGCCCGCAAGACCGGGGCGCGCGGCCTGCGCTCGATCCTCGAGGACATCCTGCTCGACACCATGTTCGAGCTGCCGGGCATGGACGAGGTCGTCGAAGTGGTGGTCAACGAGGAGGCGGTGACCTCGGATGCCAAGCCGCTGATGATCTACGCCGACCAGAAGAAGGAGCCGGCCACCGCGGGCTGACCGCCGATGCGGGGCCGCAGCCCCGCAGGCGCGCCCCGAATGGTCGGACCGACGCGGCCCCGCAATCATTTGCGGGGCCGCGTCGCGTTCGGGGTCCCGGAAGCCGGGGTGCGAAGCGGCCCGACGCCGGGCCGCGGCGCGGCGACCACCGGCCAGGACGGCAGCGCCGTGTCCCGGCCACGTCCGGACGACCCCGGAGCGCCCCGCCCGACCAGATCGCCGGGGGCGGCCCGAGGCGCGGGAGACTGACAGCCTGCCTTCCGCGCCGGCGCAGTGCGGGGGATTGGCGCGGGCGGCAGTGCCGTGGAGCCTCCGCGCCGGGCGCGGGGCTGTGCGCCTCTGTGCCGGGGGCGGCGAGGCGCGGGGGGCGTGAGGGCCTCGAGTGGCCGCGAGGGCGGGGCGGGGGCACCGGGTGAGGGCGGCCACCCGACACGGCGCGCGGCGGGCGCCATGGGTGGCCGCCCGGGGTCCCGGAGCGCGCCCCGGCACGCCAGGCCGGGGGGGGGCGGCGGCAGCGCGGATCCCGCCGCCGCGGCCGGGCGGACTGGACCTTGCGCCGGGGCTCGGGCATATACGGGGCGACCGGAACAGGAGTCGTTGATGGGCCTTCTCAAAACCCTGCTGCGTGCCGTGACCTGGTGGAACGGCGCCACGCTCAACACGCTGCTCTATACCCGCCGCCATGGCGAAAAGGTCGGCGAGGACGCCCAGGGCAACGTCTTCTACCAGTCCAAGGATGGCGCCCGGCGCTGGGTGATCTTCAACGGCGAGGCCGAGGCCAGCCGGGTCGATCCGGACTGGCATGGCTGGCTGCACCACACCTGGAAGGAGCCGCCCACCTCCAAGCCGCTGGCCCACAAGCCGTGGGAGAAGCCGCACCTGGAGAACCTCACCGGCACCGCTTTGGCCTACGCCCCGCAGGGCTCGATCCGCCAGGTCAACCCGGTCGAGCGCAAGGATTACGAGGCATGGAGCCCGGAGTGATGCGGGGCCTGCGCGGCCTTCTCGCCGGTCTGGCGCTCGCCGCCGCCGCGGCGCTGCCGGGGCTGGCCCAGGAGGTGACCGAGAGTGGCACCGGGGCCGAGATCCGCGCCCTCGACAAGCTGACCGGCAAGGTCACCGACCTCTCCATCGCCGCGGCGTCGCGCAAGGGGGTGGGCCGCATCGAGGTCGAGATCGCCGAATGCCGCTACCCCGAGGGCGACCCGGCGGGCGACGCCTTCGCCTTCCTGACGGTGCGCGAACTGGGCAAGCCCGATCCGGCCTTCCGCGGATGGATGATCGCCGCGGCGCCGGCGCTCAACCCGATGGACCACCCGCGTTACGACGTCTGGGTGCTGCGCTGCACCACCTCCTGACCTGACGCCGCCAGCGGCATCGCCGCGAGGTCGGTGCTGCGGGCCAGCGCCTCGGCGAGCCGGCGCTGGTATTCGGCGCGCGGGATCTCCTCGGCCCCGAGGCTCAGCAGATGCGCGGTGACGAACTGCGTGTCGAAGAGGGTGAAGCCGGCGCGGTTCAGAAGATCGACCAGCCAGGCCAGCGCCACCTTGGAGGCGTCGCGGCGGCGCGAGAACATGCTCTCGCCGCAGAACGCCCCGCCCAGAGCGACGCCGTAGACCCCGCCGGCGAGCTGGCCGTCCTGCCAGATCTCCAGCGAATGGGCGTGCCCGGCGCTGTGCAGCGCGCCGTAAAGCTCCGAGATCTCGGCGTTGATCCAGGTCACCTCGCGGTCCGCGCAGGCCGCCATGACGCCGGCGAAATCGCGGTTCAGGGTGACCCGGTAATCGTCGCGGCGCAGCCGCCGGGCGAGGCTCCGGGAGATGTGGAACCGGTCCAGCGGCAGCACGCCGCGATGTTTCGGATCGACCCAGAAGATGTCCGGGTCGGTCCGGCTTTCGGCCATCGGAAAGACGCCGACCCGGTAGGCCTGCAGCAACAGATCGGGCGAGACGCTCACGCCTGTTCGGGCGCGAGCGCTCGGGCGAGCCAGTGTTCGAGCCAGTGGATGTTGTAGCTGCCCGAGATCACGTCCGGCTCCTCCAGAAGCTGGCGGAACAGCGGGATGGTGGTGTCGACGCCGTCGACGATCAGCTCGCTCAGGGCCCGCTTCATGCGCGCCAGAGCCTCGTCGCGGTCCCGGCCATGCACGATCAGCTTGCCGATCAGGCTGTCGTAATAGGGCGGGATCCGGTAGCCGTCGTAGAGCGCCGAATCCATCCGCACGCCGAGCCCGCCCGGGGCGTGGTACTGGCTGATGCGGCCCGGCGAGGGCGCGAAGCTCGGCAGCTTCTCGGCGTTGATCCGCGCCTCGATGGCGTGGCCGTTGATCTTCAGGTCGTCCTGGCCGAAGGACAGCGGATGGCCCGCGGCGACGCGGATCTGCTCGCGCACCAGGTCGACGCCGAAGATCGCCTCGGTCACCGGGTGCTCGACCTGCAGACGGGTGTTCATCTCGATGAAGTAGAACTCGCCCTTTTCGTAGAGGAACTCGATGGTGCCGGCGCCGGAATAGCCGATCTCGGCCACCGCGTCGGCGCAGGTCTTGCCGATCCGGGCGCGTTCCTCGGCGCTGATGCAGGGGCCGGGGGCCTCCTCGAGCACCTTCTGGTGGCGCCGCTGCAGCGAGCAGTCGCGCTCGCCCAGATGCACGGCGTGGCCCTTGCCGTCGCCGAAGACCTGGATCTCGATGTGGCGCGGCGTGGTGAGGTACTTCTCGATATAGACCTCGTCATTGCCGAAGGCCGCCTTGGCCTCCGAGCGGGCGGTGCGGAAGGCGCGCTCCATGTCGCGGGCATCCTGCGCCACCTTCATGCCGCGGCCGCCGCCGCCGGCGGTCGCCTTGACGATCACCGGGTAGCCGATCTCGGCGCCGATGCGCTGCGCGGATTCCAGATCCGGCACGCCACCCTCCGATCCCGGCACGCAGGGCACGCCGAGCGCCTTCATGGTGTCCTTGGCGGTGATCTTGTCGCCCATGATGCGGATGTGCTCGGCCGAGGGGCCGATGAAGGTCAGGCCGTGATCCTCGACGATCTGCACGAAGCGGGCATTCTCCGACAGGAAGCCGTAGCCCGGGTGGATCGCCTGCGCGCCGGTGACCTCGCAGGCCGAGATGATCGCCGGGATCGACAGGTAGGATTGCGCCGAGGAGGGCGGCCCGATGCAGATCGTCTCGTCGGCCATGCGCACATGCATGGCGTCGGCATCGGCGGTGGAATGCACCGCGACGGAGGCGATGCCCATCTCGCGGCAGGCGCGGATGACGCGCAGCGCGATCTCACCGCGATTGGCGATCAGGATCTTGTCGAACATGCCCGGCCTCACTCGAGGATCACGAGCGGCGCGCCGTATTCCACCGGGGCGCCGTCCTCGACGAGGATGCGCTTGACGGTGCCGGCGCGCGGGGCGGGGATGTGGTTCATGGTCTTCATCGCCTCGACGATGAGCAGCGTGTCGCCCTCCTCGACCTCGGAGCCGACGCGGATGAAGGCCGGCGAGCCGGGCTCGGCCTGCATATAGACGGTGCCGACCATGGGCGAGGTCACGGCGCCGGGATGATCGGCCGGATCCTCGGGCGCGGCGGAGGCCGCCGGCGCGGCCGGGGCGGCCGGGGCGGCGGGCGCCGCGTGGACCGGGGCCGGGGCGGCGTGCGCCGGCGCCGCCGGCGCCGCGGCCTGCGGCTGGCGGCGGCTGACGCGGACGTTGAGGCTGTCATCCTCGCCGTAATCGCGCTTGACCTGCAGTTCCGTCAGGTCGGTTTCGCGCAGAAGCTCGGCCAGGGCCCGGATGAAGGCGACGTCCTGGTCGCGTGTCGTATCTGCCATGTGATCCTCGACAAATGTCGCCGCAAAGGCGCGTGAGCGATTTTGTCGCGGTGTATAGGGCAAGCGTCCGGGCATGAAAAGCGCCCGCCGGGGCGCCGGGCCGGGTGCCGCCGCGCGCGGCCGGGATCCGCGCCGGGCGGCGGGGCCCTGCCGGCGGGCCCGGCGCTCAGGCGCGCAGCGCCTCGGCCGCGGCCTCGTAGGCCTCGGCGGCGGCGGCGCCGTCCGGCCTGCCATCCTCGGGCCGGGCGCCGGGATCGGCGGTCACCTCGCGGGCGAGGATGGCGGCGATGCGCAGTTGCAGGACGCTGGGCGGCGCGACGTGATCCTCGGCGAAGAAGTCCGCCGCCGGCCCGCCGCGCCGCGCGTCCGGCGCGCCGGGCTCGGGCGGCGCATCGGCAGGCTCCTCGGTCCCCGGGGGAAGGCCCAGCACGTCGGCGGAGCGGCCGGAGAACCCGGTCTCCGGCGCGGCCGCGACGGCGGCGGGGAAGGCGGGATCGGGGGGAAGCGGCAGCAGCCCGGGCACGGGGCCGGGGCGCGCGGGCACGCCTTGCGTGACGATCATGACAGCACAACCTTGCACTCGGCCCCCGACGCGAGCCTACCACGAATCCTGTTCGACATGCGGGAACAGAGCGTTTCCCGTGCAGCGACCGTTGTCCCGGGCCGCGCCCCGGCCCGCTCTATAGGGCCGCCCAGCGCTGTCTGCCTCTGCGCCGCCGCGCCGTCGCGCCGCCCGCGCGCCCCCTCAGATCGCCAGGTACTCGGCCCGCAGGGCGGCGTCCTCCAGCACCTCGGAGGCGCTGCCGTCATAGGCGATGGAGCCGGTGTCGAGGATGATCGCCCGATCGGCGAGCTGCAGCGCGCGGACCGCGTTCTGCTCCACCAGGATCGTCGTCATGCCCTGATCCTTGATCAGCCTCAGGGTCTTCTCGATCTCGTCGACGATCACCGGGGCAAGGCCCTCATAGGGCTCGTCGAGCAGCAGCACCTTGATGTCGCGGGCCAGGGCACGGGCGATCGACAGCATCTGCTGCTCGCCGCCCGAGAGCGTCACGCCCTCCTGCTTGCGGCGCTCGCCGAGCCGCGGGAACAGCGTGTAGAGCCGCTCGATCGACCAGCCGATGGGCGGCTGGATCTGCGCCAGCTGCAGGTTCTCCTCGACCGTCAGGCCGGGGATGATGCGGCGGTCCTCGGGCACGAGGCCGAGCCCCGCCTGCGCCGCCTCGTAGCTCTGCATCTTGTGCAGCGGCTGGTGGTCGAGCCAGATCTCGCCCCGCGGGGTCTGCGGGCTGCCGGTGCGGGCGATGGCGCGCAGCGTGGTGGTCTTGCCGGCGCCGTTGCGGCCCAGCAGCGCCAGGATCTCGCCCTCGTGGACGTCGAAGGAGATGCCCTGGACGATGTAGCTCTCGCCGTAATAGGCGTGCAGGTCCCAGACCGAAAGGTAGGCCGGCGCGGTGGCGGCGCGGCTGGCATGGGCGGCGAAGTCGGGCTTGGTGTTCATCGTGAAGGCTCCTTACGCCGCTTCGCCGAGATAGGCTTCCTTGACCTTCGGATGGCCCTTGATGCGTTCGGGCACGTCCTCGACCAGCGGCGTGCCCTGGGCCAGCACGGTGATCCGGTCGGCGAGGCTGAAGACCACGTGCATGTCGTGCTCGATGATGCACATGGTGATGTTGCCGCGGCCCTTGATCTCCTTCAGCAGCGCGATGGTGTTGTTGGTGTCGGCCCGGGCCATGCCGGCGGTCGGCTCGTCGAGCAGCAGGAGCTTGGGGCGCTGAATCAGGCACATGGCCATTTCCAGCCGGCGCTTGTCGCCCCGCGACAGCGCCGCGGCATGCATCTCGCGCTTGTCGAGCATGCCGACCTCGTCGAGCATCGCCTCGGCCTCGCCGATCAGCGCGCGCTCGGATCCGACGCCCTCGAAGGCGTGCATCCGGAAGGCGCCGTCGCGCTTGGCGAAGAGCGGAATCATCATGTTCTCGAACACCGTCAGGTCGTTGAAGATCTCCGGCGTCTGGAAGACCCGGGAAATGCCCATCTGGTTGATCTCGTAGGGCTTGCGGCCGAGCACCGACTGGCCCTCGAACATCACCGACCCGGTATCGGGAATGAGCTTGCCGACGAGGCAGTTGAGCAGCGTCGACTTGCCGGCGCCGTTCGGGCCGATGATCGCGTGCACGCTGTTCTCGGCCACCGAGAGGTTGACGTCGCCCAGCGCCTGCAGCCCGCCGAAGCGCTTGTTGACGTCCTTGACTTCGAGGATTCCCATGGCGCGCTCCCTTACTCGGCCGGGTGGCTCTTCTGGCGGTCGGCGGCGTCCGCTTCCACGGAACCGGCCTTGCGGCCGCGGCGGAACACCGTGGCGATGCGGTTGCCGCCCTCGACGAGGCCGCCGGGCAGGAAGATCACCACCAGCATGAACAGCAGGCCCAGCGTCAGGTGCCAGCCCTTGCCGACGAAGGGGTGGATGATCGTCACCATGGCGTTCTCGAGCCCGTCGGGCATGAAGGCGAACCAGCCGTGCAACACGTTGTCGTTGAGCTTCGAGAAGATGTTCTCGAAATACTTGATGAAGCCGGCGCCGAGGACCGGGCCGATCAGCGTGCCGGCGCCGCCCAGGATGGTCATCAGCACGACCTCGCCCGAGGCCGTCCACTGCATCCGCTCGGCCCCGGCCAGCGGGTCCATCGCCGCCAGCAACCCGCCGGCGAGCCCGGCATACATGCCCGAGATCACGAAGGCGGCGAGCGTGTAGGGCCGGGCGTTCAGGCCGGTATAGTAGAGCCGCTGCTGGTTCGACTTCACCGCCCGCAGCATCATCCCGAAGGGCGAGCGGAAGATCCGGATGGCGAGGTAGAAGGCGGCGATCATGATCAGCGCGCAGAGGTAGTAGCCGGCGGAGAACTGGAACTGCCACGGTCCCAGGGCCAGCGTCTCGGTGGCGCGCATCTCGAGCCCGAAGAGGTTGACCACCGGGATCGATCCGCCCTCGGCCGGCCCGTCGAGGATGCGCGGGTCGTTGAGCGCGATCTGCAGCCCGGTCTCGCCGTTGGTGATCGGGGTCAGCACCGAATAGGCCAGCGCGAAGGACATCTGCGCGAAGGCCAGCGTCAGGATCGAGAAGTAGATGCCGGAGCGGCGCAGCGACACGTAGCCGATGACCAGCGCGAACAGGCCGGCGACGATCACCGACAGCACGATCGCCGGGATCACGTTCATGGTCAGCAGCTTGAACATCCACACCGCGGCATAGGACCCGGCGCCGAGAAAGGCGGCATGGCCGAAGCTCAGGTAGCCGGTCAGCCCGAACAGGATGTTGAAGCCGATGGCGAAGATGCCGAAGATCACGAAGCGCTGCATCAGGTCCGGGTAGCCGGCATTGAACTGGGCCAGCGAACTGTCGGTCGGAAACGGGTTCAGGAGGAACGGCGCCAGCATCGTCAGCGCGATGACGATCAGGAACAGGGCGGTGTCTTTCTTGCCGAGACCGAGCATGGCTTACTCCTCCATCACGCCGCGGCGGCCCATCAGCCCGCGCGGGCGGGTGAGCAGCACGATGATGGCGACGACGTAGATGACGATCTGGTTGATGCCGGGGATCAGCGCAATGACCTGGGTCATCGAGGCGAAGCTCTCGAGGATGCCGAGCAGGAAGCCCGCGAGCACGGCGCCCGGCAGAGAGCCCATGCCGCCCACCACCACCACGACGAAGCTGAGCACCAGGAAGTCCATCCCCATGTGGTAGTTCGGCGAGTTGATCGGCGCGTACATCACCCCCGCCATGCCGGCGACCGCGGCGGCGATGCCGAACATGATGGTGAAGCGCTTGTCGATGTTGATGCCGAGCAGGCCCACGGTCTCGCGGTCGGCCATGCCGGCGCGCACCACCATGCCGAAGGTGGTGAATTGCAGGAAGGCGAAGACCGCGCCGATCACCAGCGCCGCGAAGGCGAAATAGACCAGCCGCCAGTAGGGATAGATGATGACGTTCGGGTCCATGCCGAGCAGGGCGCCGAAATCGAACGATCCGGCCAGCGCCGTCGGCGCCGGGGTGGGGATCGGGTTGGCGCCGAAGAAATACTTGACGATCTCCTGCAGCACGATGGCGAGGCCGAAGGTCACGAGGATCTGGTCGGCATGCGGGCGCTTGTAGAAGTGCTTGATCAGCCCGCGCTCCATCACGATGCCCACGAGCAGCATCACCGGCAGGGCGAACAGGATGGCCAGCGGCACCGACCAGTTGATGATCGCCGTGCCGATCTCCGGGCCGAGCCAGGCTTCCAGGTAGGGCGTCTCGACCTTGACCGGGTTGCCGAGGAAATCCTTCCGGCTCTCGTCGAGAGTGACGAAGCTCAGCGACAGCAGGCGCTGCAGGGTGACGGCGCAGAAGGCGCCGATCATGAACAGCGCGCCATGCGCGAAATTGACCACGCCCAGCGTGCCGAAGATCAGCGTCAGGCCGAGCGCGATCAGCGCATAGGCCGAGCCCTTGTCGATGCCGTTGAGTGTCTGGAGAATGATGGCGTCCATGATCCTCACCGCTTGCGGGACGGGGTGGCACCTGCACCCGGCGCCGCAGGGGTGCGCGCCGGGTGCGGGACAACACGGCCGCTGTTGACGCGGCCGGGTATCGGGGAGGGGGCGGCGTCAGGCGCCCGGGTTGCAGGTGCCGAGGCTGCCGCCTGCGAACATCGGATGGTCCGGGTCGTAGGTGACCTGCTCGGCCGGGGTGACCTCGACGATCTCCACCAGGTCGAACTCGTTCTCCGGGTTCTCCTTGCCGCGCACCACGACGACGTCCTTGAAGCACTGGTGGTCGGCGGCGCGGTACAGCGTCGGGCCGTTGCCGAGCCCGTCGAACTCGTAGCCCTCGAGCGCCTCGACCACGGCGCAGGGGTTGAAGCTGCCGGCGCGGGTGACGGCATCGGCATAGAGCAGCGTCTGGGCGTAGCAGGTATGCGCCGCCTGGGAGGGCGGGAAGCCGTATTTCTCGCCGAAGCTCTGCACGAAGGCATTGGTGCCGGCGTAGCGCGCGCCCTTCTCGTTCTCGAGCTTCCAGTCCCAGTTCTGCGAGCCGGGAATGCCCTTGATGTTCTGCCCGGCGCCGCGCGCCATCAGCTCGGAATAGAGCGGCACGACGATCTGGAAGTCCTTGCCGTTGGCCTGCGCCTCGCGCAGCCCGAACTGCACCGCGTTGGTCAGCGAATTGACCATGTTGCCGCCGTAATGGTTCAGCACCAGCACGTCGGCGCCCGAGTTCAGCACCGGCGCGATGTAGGACGAGAAGTCGGTGGTGGTGAGCGGCGTCAGCACGTTCTCCACCGTCGACCAGCCCAGCGCCTCGGTGGCGGCCTGGATCGATTCCTGCTGGGTCCAGCCCCAGGTGTAATCGGCGGTCAGGTGATAGGCCGCGCGGTCGGTGCCGTAGAGGTTCTCGAGGATCGGGCCGAGCGCCGCGGCCGACATGTAGGCGTTGAAGAAGTGCCGGAAGCCGTTGGCCTTCTTGTCCTTGCCGGTGGTGTCGTTGGAATGGGTGAGGCCGGCCATGAAGATCACGCCGGCATCCTGGCACAGCGCCTGCACCGCCACCGCCGGGCCCGAGGACGAGCCGCCGGAGATCATGATGGCGCCGTCCTTCTCGATCATCGAGCGGGCCGAGGCGCGGGCGCGGTCGGTGTTGGTCGCGGTGTCGCCGGTGACGTATTCGATCTTCTTGCCGAGAATGCCGGCCCCGTCGAGCTCCTTGGACGAAAAGGTCTGCAGCATGCCGCCGTCGCCGCCGCCGTTCAGGTGCTCCACCGCCAGTTCGAAGGCGCGCAGCTCGTCGGCACCCTCGTCGGCATAGGGCCCGGTCTGCGGCACGTTGAAGCCCAAGGTGACGGTGTCGCCGGTGGGCGCGTTGGTGAAGCCGGATTCCTGCGCGCGCAGATAGGTGGGCAGGGCGAGGCTCGCCCCTGCGGCAAACGCACCGGTGCGGACCACGCCGCGGCGTGTCACGTTCCTGGTCATTCATTCCTCCCTAAAGGCTTTTTGGCGGCGGGCTCCTCTTCCCTCCGCAGCACCTCCCGTGCAAAGCCACTATGGCAAGGCGGGCGAAAATCACGCAACAAAAGGCTTGTAAGTAAGGGGTTTTCTGTAAACGAATGAACAGGCCTGAACGGAATCGGTAAATTCGTTTATGTGGCACCGCAGAAAGGCCTTGATGTGACAGGGGTTTCGCCATGCCGCGCGACACGCTGACCGGCAGCCGGATCCGCGAACGCCGGGGAATGATGGGGATCAAGCAGGCCGACCTTGCACGCCAGGCGGGCATCTCTCCCTCATACCTCAACCTGATCGAGCACAACCGGCGGCGCATCGGCGGCAAGCTGCTGCTGCGCCTGGCCGAGATCCTGCGGGTCGAGCCGGTGATGCTGTCCGAGGGCGCCGAAGCGACGCTGGTGGCCGGGCTCCGCGACGCCGCCGCGCGCGGTCAGGACGCCGCCGCCGAGCTCGACCGGGTGGACGAGTTCGCCGGCCGGTTCCCGGGCTGGGCCGGCCTTCTGGTGGAGGGCCGCCACCGCATCGACGCGCTGGAGCGCAGCGTCGAGACGCTCTCCGACCGCCTGACCCACGACCCGCACCTGGCCGCGGCGCTGCACGACATGCTGTCCACGGTGACCGCGATCCGCGCCACCGCGGCGATCCTCGCCGAGCCGGGGGAGATCTCGCCGGACTGGCAGCGCCGCTTCCACCGCAACGTCGCCGAGGACAGCGCCCGGCTTGCCGAGACCAGCCGTACCCTGGTGAGCTATCTCGACCGCGCCGGCGATGCCGGGGCCGAGGCCAGCGCCCCGCAGGAGGAGGTCGACGCCATCCTGCAGCGCCTCGACCACCGCGTGGCGGCGCTGGAGGGGGAAAGCGCGGCCGATGACCCCTCGGCGCTCGAGGCGCTGGCGGCGGATCTGGCGGGGGCGGCCTCGCCGGCGGCACGCAAGCTGCTCGCGCGGCACCTGCGGCGCTATGCCGAGGATGCCCGGGCGCTGCCCGAGAGCACCCTGGCGGCCGCGCTGGCGGAGACCGGGCCCGACCCGTTCCGGCTCGCCGCGCGGCTCGGCGCCGATCCCGGCCGGGTGATGCGGCGGCTCGCGGTGCTGCCCGAGACGCTGCTCGACCCGGCGGCCGGGCTGGCGCTCTGCGACGCCTCGGGCGCGCTGCTCTGGCGCCGCCCGGTGCCCGATTTCCCGCTGCCGCGCTTCGGCGCCGGCTGTCCGCTCTGGCCGCTCTACGCGGCGCTCAACCGCCCGATGATGGCGCTGTGCGAGGAGGTGGCGCTGCCGGGCTCGCCCGGCGCCCGCTTCACCGCCTACGCCATCGCCACGCCGCGCGGCCTGCCCGAGGCCAACCGCCCGCCGCTCTTCGAGGCGCAGATGCTGCTGGTGCCGCAACCTGCCGAGGCGGGCGGCGCGGCGCCCAAGCCGATCGGCACCGATTGCCGGATCTGCCCGCGCCGGGCCTGCCCGGGCCGGCGCGAGCCGTCGATCCTGTCGGCCGGCCGCGGCAATGGCGGGGCGGGGCCGGAACTGGACTTTTGACAGGGCCAGACGGATTGCCCATAACTTTCCGGACCGGTCCCTCCGGCGCCCGCAGAGGCGCGGCGGTCCGGCCAGGGGGAGGACGGCACGTGATGGCGCGACGGCTGATGCTGATCGAGGACGAGCCCAACATCATCGAGGCGATCAGCTTTCTTCTGTCGCGCGACGGCTGGATCGTGAAGTCGCATGCCAACGGGTCGGATGCCGCCGAGGCGGTGCGCCGCGAACGCCCCGACGTGGTGATCCTCGACGTCATGCTGCCGGGCCGCTCGGGCTACGACATCCTGCGCGACCTGCGCGACCACCCCGAGACCGCCGATCTGCCGGTGATGATCCTGACCGCGCGGGGTCAGAACCGCGACCGCGAAACGGCCGAGCGGGCCGGGGTCAGCTGCTTCATGACCAAGCCCTTCTCCAATGCCGAGATGCTCGAGGCGGTGCGGGCGCTGGCCCCGGTGACATGAGCGCCGATCCCGGCACCGGCCCGATCCGGCCGCGTCCGGTCTTCCTGGAGCGGCGCTCCTACCGGCAACGCCGGCTGCGCGACGCGCTGCGGCTGCTGCCGCTGGTCGGGCTGCTGCTGTGGTCGCTGCCGCTGCTCTGGGGCGCGGGCGAGGCGCCGCCGCCCGCTGGGTCGCGGGCGCTGGCCTTCGTCTTCGCGGTCTGGCTCGGGCTGATCCTCGCCGGGCGCTGGCTGGCCCGCCGCATCGAGCCCGACCAGCCCGGTCCCGCCGGCGCCGGGGACGGATCGGAATGACCACCCTCAACGCGCTGGTCGCGGTCTGCCTGGCCTATGTGCTGTTCCTCTTCGCGGTGGCCTTCGTGGCCGAGCGCTGGGCGATGCGCGGCCGCGCCGCCTTCCTGCGCTCGCCCATCGTTTACACGTTGTCGCTGTCGATCTACTGCACCGCCTGGACCTTCTACGGCGCGGTCGGCTCGGCGGCGCGGTCGGGGCTGGAATACGTCGCGATCTATCTCGGCCCGAGCCTCGTCATGCTGGGCTGGTGGTGGGTGGTGCGCAAGCTGGTGCGGATCGGCCGCTCGAACCGCATCACCTCGGTGGCCGACTTGATCTCGGCGCGCTACGGCAAGTCGAACCTGCTGGCGATCGGGGTGACGCTGCTCGCGGTCGCGGGCACCACGCCCTACATCGCGCTGCAGCTGCAATCGGTGACGCTCTCGGTCGAGGTCTTCGCGGCGGCCGGCGGCGCGGAGGAGACCGGCGGGGCCGGGCGCAGCGGGTACACGGCGTTCTGGGTGGCCTGCGGGCTGGCGCTCTTCACCGGCATCTTCGGCACCCGCAACCTCGACGCCAACGAGCGCCATCACGGCGTGGTCATGGCGATCGCGGTGGAGGCGGTGGTCAAGCTCGCCGCGCTGCTCTCGGTCGGGGTCTTCGTGGTCTGGGGCATCGCCGGCGGCATCGGGCCGACGCTGGAGCGCATCGACGCCTCCGGCCTCGGCCTTTGGCAGGTCGAGGGCAGCCGCTGGGCCGGCATCACCTTCCTGTCGGCGGCGGCCTTCCTCTGCCTGCCGCGGATCTTCCAGGTGCTGGTGGTCGAGGCCTCGGGCGAGGACCAGCTGCGCACCGCCAGCTGGGCCTTTCCGGCCTACCTGATGCTGATGTCGCTCTTCGTGGTGCCGATCGCGGTGATCGGCCTGGACCTGATGCCCGCCGGCGCCAACCCGGACCTCTTCGTGCTCACCGTGCCCTTGGCCGAGGGCCGCGAGGGGCTGGCGGTGTTCTCCTTCCTGGGCGGCTTCTCCTCGGCCACCTCGATGGTCATCGTCGCCGCCATCGCGCTGTCGACCATGGTGTCGAACCACATCGTCATGCCGGTCTGGCTGCGCCTGGCGCAGGGCGGCGGGGCCTCGGTCTCGGGCGATGTCCGCCACGTCGTGCTGACGGCGCGGCGCATCTCGATCCTCGGCGTGGTGATGCTGGGCTATCTCTATTACTCGGTCTCGGGCGGCGGCGGGGCGCTGGCCTCGATCGGGCTCGTCTCCTTCGTCGGCGTGGCGCAGATCCTGCCGGCGATGCTGGGCGGCATCTTCTGGCGCGGCGCCACCCGGCTCGGCGCGCTGGCCGGGCTCAGCGCCGGCTTCGCGGTCTGGGTCTACTCCCTGTTCCTGCCCTCGATCGGGGCCACGGTCTATTCCGAGGCGATGCTGGCCGCCGGGCCCTTCGGGCTGGGCTGGCTGCGTCCCGAGGCGCTGTTCGGCATCGCCGGGCTCGACCCGCTGCTGCACGCGCTGCTGTGGTCGATGACGCTGAATGCCGGGGCCTTCTACGGCGTCTCGCTGCTGACCTTCCCGTCGCCGCTGGAGCGGCTGCAGGGCGCGCAGTTCGTCAACGTGTTCCAGCATTCGCCGGGGCCGCGCAGCTGGACCGCCGGGGTGGCCCAGAGCGAGGATCTGCTGATCATGGCGCAGCGCATCCTCGGCGCGCCCGAGGCGCTGCGGCTGTTCCGCCGCGAGGCCGCGCGGCAGGGCGGACGCGGCGACCTGCCGGAGCCCACGCCGGACTTCCTCGGCGTGCTGGAGCGCGAATTGTCGGGCTCGGTGGGGGCCGCCACCGCGCATGCCATGGTCGGCCAGATCGTCGGCGGCGCCTCGGTCTCGGTCGAGGACCTGATGGCGGTGGCCGACGAAAGCGCGCAGCTGCTGGAATATTCCGCCCGGCTCGAAGCGCAGTCGGCGGAACTGGCGCGGACCGCGCGGCAGCTGCGCGAGGCCAACCAGAAGCTGACCCGGCTGTCGGTGCAGAAGGACGCCTTCCTGAGCCAGATCAGCCACGAATTGCGCACGCCGATGACCTCGATCCGGGCCTTCTCGGAGATCCTGCGCGATGGCGGCCGGCTCGATCCCGGCGAGCAGACCCGCTTTGCCGCGATCATCCATGACGAGGCGGTGCGGCTGACCCGGCTGCTCGACGACCTGCTCGATCTCAGCGTGCTGGAGCACGGCCAGGTCAATCTCAACCTGCGCGCCGCGCCGCTCTCCGAGGTCATCGACCGGGCGGTGGCGGCGGCCACCGCCGGCGGCGCGGCGGCCGCCCTGCGCATCCGCCGCGACCCGGCGCGCGAGGCGGCGATCCGGCTCGAGACCGACGGCGACCGGCTGGCGCAGGTCTTCATCAACCTGATCAGCAACGCCGCGAAATACTGCGATGCCGGCCGCCCGGAGCTGCGCATTCGGGTCGCCGAGGCCGAGGCGGCGCTGCAGGTCGACTTCATCGACAACGGCTCGGGCATCGCCGCGGAGGCGCGCGACACGATCTTCGAGAAGTTCAGCCGCATTGCCGACCAGAAGGCCGGCGGCGCCGGTCTCGGGCTGGCGATCTGCCGCCAGATCATGGCGCGGCTCGGCGGCGCCATCGCCTACCTGCCGGGCGAGGGCGGCGCCGCCTTCCGGGTGACCCTGCCGCGGGCGGCGCGCGCCGCGGCCTGAGCGGCGAAAGCAATTGGTAACCCCGGTGCGGCTAAACCGGGGCCGGGCAGGGGAACGACGGACGGGCGTGATGCAGGCTGCCGAGACCGAAACGGTGCTGAGCCGCAAGGCCAGGGCCGCGCGACACGCCGCCGCGTCGCGCGGCGCCTCGCTCGAGACGGCGTTCGGGCGGGCGCTGGCGCGGACCGCGGAGGAGGCGTGGAACCTGGCGCTGGTGGCGCGCCAGATTCGCCATCTGCGGCGCGACCAGGCCCGCGCCGCCGACCTGTTGGCCGAGGGCGACGGCCTGCTGGTCCTGCTGGAGGGGCCGGGCGGCCGCCTCGGCGCGGCCTGGCTCGACCGCAGCGTCGCCGCCGCCCTGGTCGAGATCCAGACCCTGGGCGAGCTGCGCGAGGCCGCGCCCGAGCCGCGGCGCTTCACCCCCACCGACGCGGCGCTCGCCGCGCCGCTGCTCGACGGCGTGCTGGCGCGGCTCGACCGCGCGCTCGACCAGTCGCCGGGCGGGCCCGCCGCGCGGGCGGCGCTCGCCGGGTTCACCGCCGGCCCGCTGATCGAGGAGGCCCGCATCGCCGCCAACCTGATGGTGGCGGCGCATTACACCGAGCTCAGCGCCGAGCTGGACCTGGGCGGCGGGCTGCGGCTCGGCCATCTGCGCCTGCTGGTGCCGGAACCGCCGCGCCCGGAGCCGGCGCCGCCGGCGGCACCCGAGGGCGCGCCGCGCCATGCCGAATGGCTGATGACCGTGACGGCGCAGATCGACACGGTCCTGGCGCGGATCAGCATGCCCTACAGCGCCGTGGCGGCGCTGCGGCCCGGCGACCTGCTCGACCTGCCGGCGCAGGCCGTGGCGGGCACGGAATTGCTGGCCGGCAACCGGGTGCGGGTGGCGCGGGGGCGGCTCGGGCAGATCAACGGCCAGCGCGCGGTGCGGATCGTCAGCACCGCGGCCGAGCCCGGCCCGGCCGCGGCGCCGCCGGCAGCCTCCGGGCCGCCCTTCGCGCCGGCCGCCGCGCCCGGCACCGGCCGGGAAGAGGGCGGCGCCCCGCCGCCGGCGACAGGGGAATCGGACCCGCGGGCCGTGCCGCGCACGGCGGCCCTGCTCGACGAGGAGGGGGAGGAGGATCTGCCCGATGTGCCGCCGCTCGACTTCCCCGGCGACGACGACACCTCCGACGGCGGCGCGCTGGAATTGCCCGACTATGACCCCGAGCGCCCCCGGCCGGAATAGCAGCGCCCCGGCCGCCCGCCGCCTGCAGCCGCGGCGCTCAGCGCAAGGCCGTGCGGGGCCGGGCCGGGCCGGTGCGCCGATCAACCGGCGGTGGCGCGCGCCTCCAGCGCCGGGCGCAGCCCGGCGAGATCGTAGCCCGCCCGCGCGGCTGTGGCGAGAATCTCCTCCACCGGCATCCGGCCGGCCTGTCCCAGCGCCCAGATCACGGTGCAGCGGGTGCCCGAGGCGCAATAGGCCAGGACCGGGCCGTCGGCCGCCTCGACCATCGCCATCTGGGCGGCGACATTCTCCGGCGTCATGGTCTGGTGGGTCAGCGCCAGCTCCTCGAAGCGCAGCCCGGCGCCCTCGACCGCCGCCCGGATCGCCGCCGCCTGGTGGCTCGGCGGGACCTCGGCATCGGGCCGGTTGCAGATCACCGTGCTGAACCCGTGGGCGGCCAGCTCGCCGGCATCCTCGGCGGAAATCTGCGGCGAGACGTGGTAGCGGTCGGTGATCGGACGGATATCCATGGGGCCCCCTCGATTGCAGGGAGATGTCTAATCCGGGCGTCCGGCCCTGTCGAGACGGGCCCGCGCCTTCACCTTTGCGAGAGCGCCGCTGCGGCGGCAAAGCCCTGCTCAAAGAATAAACTTTGAGGCGCTGATCCCGCCTATTTACACGCTCCCCAAACCATGATTGTTGCCCCGCGAGCATTCACAGGTCAAAGTGATGCAAGCGCCACATTGGTCTCGGGCGAATTGCCGCACCCGTGTCGCGCATGACCGCGACCGCGCCTGACCGCGCGACCCATGCCGAAGGGAGGATACGCGACATGAATTACAGCCTGAAACTCAAGGTAGACGCGCTGGGCCAAGAACTTGCGAGCTCCGACGAGACGACCCGCCGGGCGGTTCTGGAGCGTCTTGACCGGGCGTCCGGGCTGGGCATGCGCCGGGCGCGCCGGGCGGAAGCCGACCGTCGCGACGAATCACTCGAGGATTTTTTCGACAACCTGCCGATCTGATCGCGCCCTGGTTGCAGCCGTGCCACCGATCCGGCTCCCGTTCGGGGGCCGGTTTTCTTTTGTGACGGCGCCGGCTGCGCGCCCGGCGCGGGCCATGCGCCGGCGCGACCGCGCGACCCGCAGGATGCAATAGGCGAGCCCGGCGAGCCCCGCCACCGAGACCAGCGCGCCGCCCCACACCAGTGCTGCCATTCCGTCATCCTCCGTGCCGACCGGGGCTCGCGGTACGGCATGGGGCGGCGCGCGGCAACCCCTTGATGAGCGCGCGGGCTTCGGGGTAACCGAAGCGCTCTGACGGCAGGAGACGAATGCATGCAGGACAATGCGGACAGCGACGCCTACGGCGTGGCCGCGGGCGAGTTGAAGCAGTTCATCGAACGCTACGAGCGGCTCGAGGTCGAGAAGAAGGAAATCGCCGACCAGCAGAAAGAGGTGATGGCCGAGGCCAAGGGCCGCGGCTACGACACCAAGGTGCTGCGCAAGGTGATCGCGCTGCGAAAGCGCGACGCCGACGACATCGCCGAGGAAGAGGCGGTGCTGGAGATGTACAAGGCCGCGCTCGGCATGAGCTGAGCGCCGCGGGCGGGCCGGCGGCGGCGCGGCTGCGCCGGCCGGGCGCCGCCGGCCCTTCGGCTCACCCGGCGCCGGTCGGCACGGGCTGCGGCTGACCTGCCAGCGCCGCGCGCGGCAGGTCGATCTCGCAGGCCAGCCCGTCGCTGGCGAATTCCAGGCCGAGCTGGCCCGACATCTCGCGCTCCACCGTGGTGCGCAGGAGCCGCATGCCGAAGCCCTGGCGGTCGGTCCAGACCGGCGGCGGGCCGCCGCGCTCGTACCAGCCGATGCGGATCAGCTCGGGCCGGTCGGGCCGGGTCGCGCAGGTGATCCGCACGCGGCCCTCGGTGGCCGACAGGGCGCCGTACTTGATCGCGTTGGTGATCAGTTCGTGCAGCGCCATCGACATCGACACCGCGAGCTTGGGCATCAGCCGCTCGTCGGTGTCGAGCAGCAGCGACACGCGCCCCAGCTCCCCCACCGATTCGCCGCAGGCCTCCAGCGAGGTCGTCAGGATGTCCGACAGCATCGCGTTGGACCAGTTCTCGCGGGTCAGCAGGTCGTGCGCCGCGGCGAGCCCGCGGAGCCGCGACTGGAACTTGGTCTGCGCCAGGTTCGGATCCGACAGGTCGCGGAACGATTGCACGGCGATGCTCTGGACCACGGCCAGGGTGTTCTTCACCCGGTGGTTCAGCTCCTCCACCAGCAATTGGCGCGCCTCCTCGGCGCGGCGCATGTCCTCGATGTCGACGAAGGAGGCGATGGCGGCCAGCACCCGGTCCTCGTGATCGCGGAGCGGGCGGGCATTGACCAGCCAGCGCCGGTCGCCGGTGCTGCTGCGGAACAGCACCTCGCGGTCGGAGATCTCCTGGCCCTCCTCGATCGCCTTGACGATGGCGAGTTCGGAATGGGCGAAGGGCCGGCCGTCGAGATCGCGCCCCGGCAGCGCGTCGTAGCGTTCCAGCCCGCCTTCGAGCCCGGTGATCTCCATCATCCGCCGGGCCTCGCCGTTGACGATCGGCGGCTTGCCCTGCGGGTCGCGGGCCACGCTGATGCCCACCGGCGCCGTCTCGATCACCGCTTCGAGGAAGGCCCGCTCCATCGCCAGTTCGCGGCGGCTTTCGGTGAGCGCGCGTTCCGCCGCCTTGCGGTCGCTGAGGTCGATGCCGATGCCGATCTGGCGGCCGTCGCTAAGCCGGACATTCGACCAGCTGGTCGGGATGGAGCGGCCGTCGCGGGTCCGCATCGCGATGTCCATCCAGCCGTCGCAGCGGTCCATGAAGGCCGCGATCTCGTCGCGATAGGCGGGGTCGGGGAAGGCCAGCTCCATCACCGGCTCGTGCTGGGCCAGCTCGGTGTCCCAGCCGGTCAGGCGCGCGAAGGCCTCGTTGACCATCAGCACCGTCTTGCTGGTGTCGTACATGGTGATCATCACCGGGATGATGTCGACGATGCGCTGGAACAGGGCCTTCTCGGTCTCCAGCTCCGCCTCGGTGCGGCGCCGGGCCTCGATCTCGCCCTCGAGCCGGCGGCGCGCCTCCACCGCGTCGGTGATCTCGACCGCGGTGGCCACCAGCGACACGATGCGGTCGTCGCGGCGCACCGGGGTCAGGCTCCAGTTCCACCAGGTGGTGCCGCGCTCCAGCCCGTCGTAGCGGAAGCCCTCCATCGCGAAGGGCTCGCCGGTCGCCGCAACGTGGCGGTAGACCGCGAGCAGTTCGCCCGATTGCGGCGCGAAGTCGCTCAGAGGCCGTCCCACCACGCCGGTGCTGCGGAACGGCTCGTCGAGCACGGCCTGGAAGGCGGGGTTGTGGGCGATGCAGCGGAACGGCTCGGCCGCCTCGACCAGCGCCAGGCAGGCGGGAGAATGCTGGAAGAGTTCGTTCAGGTCGGAGTTCGGAATGCTCTCCGGCAAAACTGATTTCCTCCAACGGACTCAACGCGCAGTCGGGTCGATCGGCTGCAGTTCTGCGGTATACCTATCATGCTGACCCGCGGGGGCAACCGGGTCGGGCGGCGCCGGAGGTCACGACGCGGCCAGCGCTCCGGCATGGGGAATGTCGAGCCGGAACAGGGTGCCGCCGCCGTCGCGTGCCAGCCAGTGCGCCGCGCCGCCGAGCTTCTGCTCCATCGCCGCGAGGATCGCCATGCCCAGCCCCTTGCTGGCGGAGGGGTCGAAATCCGGCGGCAGGCCGCAGCCGTCATCGGCGACCTCGATGCGCAGCGCGTCGCCGTGCGGCCGCGCCGACAGATAGATCCGGGTGGCGCCGCTCTTCATCGCGTTCAGCACCAGCTCGGTCACCAGGTGGCCGATGGCCACCAGCTTGTCGCGGGGCAGCGCCAGCTCCGCGCAATCGAGCTCGATCAGCCCGCCCTGCGGGCAGAGCGGGAACAGCTCCTTGCTCAGCACCCGCAAAAACAGCGCCAGGTCGCCGGGCGCCCAGGGGTCGGGCAGGCTCTGCTGGATGTGCCGGCTGGCCTGCGCGATGGCGGCGACCCGGGCGGCGATGTCGCGCAGCTCCTCGGCCACGATGCCGCCATGACGGGCCGCCTTGCGCCGCGCGATGGAGGCCACGAGCTGCAGGCTGTTCATCATCCGGTGCTCGATCTCGCTGGCCATCAGCTCGGTGGCGCGCATCTCCTCGTGCCGCCGCGCGGCGGCCTCGCTGGCATCGCGGCCGAGCTCCAGCCGGTCCATCACCAGAGCCGCCAGGTCGTGCAGGGTCTCGAGTTCCGGCGCGGAGATCTCGCGCGGGACGCGGTCGAGCACGCAGAGCGTCCCGAGGAGCTGACCCTCGCGGCTGCAGAGCGGCACGCCGGCATAGAAGCGCAATCCGAAGGGGCCGGTGACCAGCGGGTGGGCCGCGGCGCTGGGATCGCGGCGTGCATCGGCCAGCACGCGCGGCGCGTTGGACTGGATGGCCGTGGCGCAGAGGCCGGGCCGCCGGGGCGTTTCCGACAGGTCGTGGTCGAGCCCGGCGGTGCTCTTGAACCAGATGCGGTCGCTGTCGACGAGCGAGATGGTGGCGGCGGGAACCTTCAGGAGCCGGACGGCGAGGGCGGTGATCCGGTCGAAGGCGGCCTCGCGCGCGGTGTCGAGAACGCCATAGCGCTGCAACGCTGCGATCCGCAGGGCTTCCATGTCCCGCGCCGCGGCCGGATGGTTCATCTCCCCGTCCTCTTCGTCGTCAGAGGTCTCCCTATGGGCGATCATTGCGGATCGCCGGGGGTTTGGCAAAGCCCAAAAGGTCCGGCTTTGTGTCACATTTCGGACAGTGCCGGGACCGGCCCGGGAGAGCCCCGCGGGGGGAACGAAAAACCCCCCGGCCGCGGGGGCCGGGGGGGCGGTGAGGCCGGGGCGAGGCCCGGCCACGAAGTCAGGCCGCGATCAGCCGGCCAGCGCCTTGTTGAGGTTCTCGTCGACCTTCTCGAGGAAGCCCATGGTGGTGAGCCACTTCTGGTCCGGGCCGACGAGCAGCGCCAGGTCCTTGGTCATGAAGCCCGATTCCACGGTCTCGACGATGACCCGCTCGAGCGTCTCAGCGAAGTTCGCCAGCTCGGCATTGTCGTCGAGCTTGGCGCGGTGCTTCAGGCCGCCGGTCCAGGCGTAGATCGAGGCGATCGAGTTGGTCGAGGTCTCCTCGCCGCGCTGGTGCTGGCGGAAGTGGCGGGTGACGGTGCCGTGCGCCGCCTCGGCCTCGACGATCTTGCCGTCCGGCGTCATCAGCTGCGAGGTCATCAGGCCCAGCGAGCCAAAGCCCTGCGCCACGGTGTCGGACTGCACGTCGCCGTCGTAGTTCTTGCAGGCCCAGACGAAGCCGCCCGACCACTTCATCGCCGCCGCCACCATGTCGTCGATCAGGCGGTGCTCGTAGGTGATCCCCGCCTCCTTGAACTTGTCGGCGAACTCGGTCTCGTAGACGTGCTGGAAGATGTCCTTGAAGCGGCCATCATAGACTTTCATGATGGTGTTCTTGGTCGAGAGGTAGACCGGCCAGCCCATCTTCAGGCCGTAATTCATCGACGCCCGCGCGAAGTCGGTGATCGAGTCGTCGAGGTTGTACATGCCCATGTACACGCCGGCCGACGGCGCGTCGTAGACCTTCTCCTCGATCTCCTCGCCGTTCTCGCCCTTCCACTTCAGCGTCAGCGTGCCGGCGCCGGGGAACTTGATGTCGGTGGCGCGGTACTGGTCGCCGAAGGCATGACGGCCGATGACGATCGGCTGGGTCCAGCCGGGCACCAGGCGCGGCACGTTCTGGCAGATGATCGGGGCGCGGAAGACGACGCCGCCGAGGATGTTGCGGATGGTGCCGTTGGGCGAGCGGTACATGCGCTTGAGGCCGAATTCCTCGACCCGCTGCTCGTCCGGGGTGATCGTCGCGCATTTCACCGCAACGCCGACTTCCTTGGTCTTCTCGGCGGCATCGACGGTGATCTGGTCGTCGGTGGCGTCGCGGCTCTCGATGCCCAGATCGTAGTAGAGAAGGTCGATGTCGAGATAGGGCAGGATCAGTTTCTTCTTGATGAAATCCCAGATGATCCGGGTCATCTCGTCGCCGTCCATCTCGACGATCGGATTTGCCACCTTGATCTTGGTCATCGGCCGTTCCCTCTGTTGCGCTTGAGTCGGATTGGCGCCGCTCTAGCGCAAAAGGCAAGCGGTGAAAAGAGCGGTATACCTTTGTATGCCGTTTGCCGTCGACGGTGCCCGCGACCGGGTCAGGCGGCGGCCGGGGCGGGGCGCTGATAGTCCCTGAGGCGCAGCATCAGGAGCAGCGCCAGCCCGGCCTCGGCGGCGATGGCGATGGCCATCGGCAGCGGCGTGCCGTCGAAGATCAGACCGACCGGGATCGCCAGCAGCACCGACAGCACGGTGGAGATCGCGCCGATCAGGCTGGCGGCGAGCCCGGCGATGTGGCCCAGCGGCTCCATCGCCAGCGCGTTGACATTGCCGACGGTGAGCCCGGCCATGAAGAACACCGTGCCCTGCCAGATCACGAAGGCGGCAAAGGCCGGCCCGCCGCCGAGCCCGGCCAGTTCGAGCCCGATCATCACCGCCGAGACCGCGAGTTCGACGGCGAGGATGGTCGTGACGATGCGCCGCATGCCGATCCGCACCACCAGCGCGGCGTTGAGGAAGCTGGCCGAGGCGGCGGCCACGGCGATGCCGCCGAACCAGAGCGGAAAGGTCTCGGCGCGGCCGAAGGTGACGTCGTAGATCGGCTGCACGCTCGACAACATGGAGAACAGCATGCCGTAGCACAGGGTCTGCACGGCGATGGAGATACGCACCACGCGGTGGCCGAACATCTCGCGCGCCGCGGCGGCAAGGGCGCCGGCCCGGAACGGCCGGCGGCGCGCGGGGGGATGGGTTTCCGGCAGCCGCAGCGACATCCAGAGCGAGAAGGTCGCGGCGAAGACCACGAAGGCCCAGAAGACCCCGCGCCAGCCGGCGAAGGCGATGATCACCGCGCCGAGGCTCGGCGCCAGCGCCGGCACCAGGGTGAAGACGATCATCACGAAGGACATGATGCGCGCCATCTCGCGGCCCGAGGTCAGGTCGCGGATGATCGCCAGCGCCACCACCCGCGGGCCGGCGGCGCCGAGCCCCTGCACCAGCCGCGCCGCCAGCAGCACCTCGAGGCTCTGGGCCGCCGCCGCCACCCAGGCGGCGAGGCAGTAGATCGCCGCCCCGCCCAGCACCACCGGCTTGCGCCCGACCGTGTCGGAGAGCGGGCCGGTGAAGAAGGTGCCGAGCCCCATGCCCAGCACGAAAACCGTCAGCACCAGTTGCGCGGCGTTGGCGTTGTCCGGCGCCAGCGTCCCGGCGATCTCGGGCAGGGCCGGCAACATCGCGTCGATGCTGAAGGCGATGGTGGCGAACATCATCGCGATCAGCGCGACGAATTCGCTGCGGGGAAGCGGCAAGCTCGGCATCGGGAAGCTCCTGACTCGGCCTCCCTCATAGCGCGGGACGAATTCAGAAACCAGTGGGTATCCGAATGTTTTCGATGTCCCGTCGGCGGCCCACCCGGCTCGGGGTCCGGCTCCGGGTCCGGCTCAGGCGCCGGCCTCGGCGGCCTTCAGCTCCGCGATCACCTTGATCCAGAGTTCGGGCGGCTGCGCGCCCGGCACGGCGTGCTGGCCCGCGACGATGAAGGTCGGCACCGAGGTGACGCCCATTTCGCGCGCCGCCGCGTCGCGGCCGCGGATCTCCTCGGCATCGGCCTCCGAGGCCAGCAGCCGCAGCACCACGCTGGCATCGAGCCCGATGCCGTCGGCGATGTCGGCCAGCACCTCGCGGTCGCCGATGTCGCGGCCCTCCTTGAAATAGGCCCGGAACAGCGCCGAGACCGCGGCGGTCTGGCGCCCCTCGATCCCGGCCCAGTGGATCAGGCGATGCGCGTCGAGCGTGTTGGGGGTGCGCGCGATGCCGTCGAGATTGAGGTTGAGCCCGGCCTTCTGCGCCTCCTCGGCGACCGGCATGTAGGCCCGCACCGCCGCCTCCTTGCCGCCGAACTTGGTCTCCAGATAGGTGCGGCGGTCCATGCCGCCCGCCGGCATGTCGGGGTTCAGCTGGAACGGGTGCCACTCGATGGTGAACGGGTGGTCGGGCACCTGTTCCAGCGCCCGGTCGAGCTTGGCCTTGCCGATATAGCACCAGGGGCAGATCGGGTCGGAGAGGATGTCGAGCTTCACCATTGAAACCACCTTTCGCGCGGCGAGACCCCCGCTCTAGCAGAGCCGGGGCCGGGATGCACTCAACCCCTCGGCAGCAATCCGGCCAGGGCGCGGCGGGAGAGCTTGCCATTGGGGTTCTTGGGCAGCGCCTCGGCGCGCTGCCAGATGCGCGGCTGCTTGTAGCGCGCCAGCCGGTCCGCGGCCCATCCCGCCAGCGCCGCCTCTTCGAGCGGCGCCGGCCCGGTCCAGAAGGCGGCGATCAGCGTCACCCCGGGCTTGATCTCGACATCGGTGACGCCGACCTCGTCGATGCCGGGATGCGCCAGCAGCGCCGCCTCGACCTCGAGCGGCGAGACCCGGAAGCCGCCGGCATTCATCATGTCGTCGGCGCGGCCGAGATAGGTGACCGAGCCGTCCTCGGCCATGCTGCCCTGGTCCCCGGTCAGGAACCACTCGCCGCGGAACTTCGCTGCCGTGGCCTCGGGCGCGCCGACATAGCCCAGCATCAGGCCGGGATCGCTGCGATGCACGGCGATCTCGCCGGGCGCGCCATGCGCCACCGGGCCGTCGGGGCCGAGGATGGCGATGCGGCGGCCGGGCTGCGGCCGGCCCAGCGTGCCCGGCGCCGCCGGCCGGCCGGGGCTGGCGGAGATGAAGGTCGAGCATTCCGACATGCCGTAGGCCTCGAAGATCGGCGTGCCGGTGGCCTCCTGCCAGGCCTCCCGGATCGGCGCGGCCAGCTTCTCCCCGGCCGAGAGACCGTGGCGCAGCTTCGGCAGGGCGAGCGGCCCGGCCTTCAGCAGGTTGCGGTAGACCCCGGGCGTGGCGGCGAAGATCGTCGCCTCGTGGCGCTTCAGCAGGAGCGGAAGCTGGCCGTGCTCGACGCCCTCGGCGGGGATCAGCGCGGTGGCGCCCGCCGCCCAGGGGTCGAGCAGGCCGGTGCCCAGCGTGTAGGTCCAGTTGAACGCGCCGGCATGGGCGAGGCGGTCGGACGCGGTCAGCCCGTACCAGCCCTCGACCATCATCTGCCGCGCCCAGACCGCGCGATGGGCATGCGCCACCGCGCGCGGCGTGCCCGAGGTGCCGGAGGTGAAGACGATGTAGGCCCGCCGCTCGGGATCGCCCATGGCGTAATCCGCCTGCGGGCCGCTGTGCCAGCGCCGCATGTCCTCGGTGGCGATCACCGGGCAGGCGGCCTCCGGACAGGCGATGCCCGGCGCGGCGAGGATCGCCGCCGGGTCGAGATGGGCGACCATCTTCGCCACCTCGCCCGCGGTCAGCTGCGCCGAGGTCGGCACCGGCACCAGCCCGGCGGCGATGGCGCCGAGAAAGGCGATCGGGAAATCCACCGAATTGCCGAGCCGCAGCAGCACGATCTGCCCCGGGGCGAGACCGGCGGCGAGCAGCCCGTGCGCGGTGCCGCGCACCGCCGCTTCGAGCCGTCCGTAGCTCCAGCGCTCAGCCCCGGTGGGGCGCAGTACCGCCAGCGCGATCTTGTCGGGATCGGGCGCGGCATGGCCCAGCACGTGGGCGGCGAGATTGAACGGGGCGGGGCAGGGCGCCGGGGCGCCGGCATCGAAGATCGCGGACATGGGCCCTGATCTGCCCCGGCGCCGCGCCGCTGGCAAGGGGCGCCGCGCCGCTGGCAAGGGGCGCCGCCCGCGCGGGC
>NZ_JBTLRM010000009.1:31602-121867 GCF_054482755.1 Roseivivax sp. CAU 1761 | reverse complement strand
CGGACCGCCCCGCCCGCCGCCGCGGCGGCCGCGGGACGGATCGGGCCGTCGCGCGAAGAGACTTCGGGACCGGCCGGAACTGCAGGCTCCGCCGGGGTGGACCGGCCGGGAAACGACCCGCCCTCGGGCGGCGGGGACGCCCGGCTTGCGGCGCCGGGCGGCACGGACGCGGCGGGCTGGCCCGGTGCCGTCTCGGCCGGATGGACGCCAGGCGCCGCGGCGCGGTCGGCAACCGGCGCCATTCCCGGCTGCGCGGGCCGGTCCGCCGGCGTCGCGTCCGATGAAGCTTGGGTCTGCGGCCGCTCCTGGCTGGGGTCCGCCGGCAGCGCGGCGGTTGGGCTTGCGGGCGGCGCCACCGCGGCCGGGCCCGCCGGCGGCGCGGCGCGCAGGCCCAGCCCCCCGGCCAGCGCGGCGAGGCGGAAGGCGATCATCTTCTCCGCCGCATCGGGGCCGTGCAGCAGCCGCTCCGGCACCGGCCGGGCCAGCGCCTCGGCCACCGGACCGCCGGGGACCACCGCGATCCCGAGCGCTGCCAGCGCCGCCTCCGCCTCCGCGGCAAGCTCGGATTCGAGCCGGGCAAGCCCGGCATGGGAGAGCGGCTGGTCCGGGTCGAGCCCGGCGCGCGCGGCCTGGCCCAGCTCGGCCAGGGCGCCAGCGATGGCGTCGGGCGCGATGTCCGGAGCGTCCCCGCCGTCGCGGGCGACCGCGGTCTCCGCCCGGGGCGCGCGCACCCGCTCCCCCGCCCCCATCATCAGCGCGGCAAAGCCCGCCGCCGCGCGGGCGGCATCGGGCCCGGCCTCCCCGGCCGGGGCAACCGGGCTCGGTCCGGCCTCGGAGCGCGACAGCGACGAAAAGATCGGGAGCGGCTGCATGATCGACCTCAATGCAGCGCGGAGAGACAGAAGCCCCGCGCCATCAGCTTCTGTTTCAAAAGGTTGAGCGCCCGTGTCTCGATCTGGCGCAGCCGCGGCAGGGTCAGGCCGAGCTCGCCCGCCAGTTGGCCGGCCGGGACCGGGGGCGCGCTCAGCCGCCTCCGGCGCAGCACCGCGGCCTCGCGCGCGGGCAGTTCCGCCAGCGCCGCGGCGAGCGCGCCGTGCAGCGTCGCCTCGGCGGCGCGGCGCAGCAGCTGCTCCTCGGGCGAGGGATCATCGCAGGGCATCCGTTCGAGCAGGTCGCGCCCGTCCTCGGCGCCGATCACGTCGACCGCCACCTGGCCCTGCACGGCGGCGCAGCGGGCCTGGCGCGGCACGTCGACGACGGCGTGGACGCGCCCGGCAGCGGCGGAGAGTTCGTTGCGCACCCACCAGCGCGAATAGGTGGCGAAGCGGACATCGCGGCCGAGGTCGAAATTCTCGACGGCGCGGATTAGACCGATCATGCCTTCCGCGACCAGGTCGTCGAGATGGGCGGGGTTGTCGGTCCAGCGCCGGGCCAGCGCCCAGACCTGGCGCGCATGCGACCGCAGCAGGGTCTCGAGCGCCGCGCGGTCGCCGTCCTCCTGCCAGCGCCGGATGGCGAGGCGTTCCTCTTCGGGCGCCAGCATCCTCTCGCGCAGCGCGGCGCCGAACGACGTGAACATTCTCTGCCCCTCCGGCTTCGTCTTTCCAAGGTTATGGAAACACAGCTCCGAAGGATACTAAAGAATTGTTCCCGCCGCTCTCCTAGATCGCCCGCTTCTGTTGCATCGCGGTCCGCAGGCCGTCCGCGACGCCGAGCTGCATGGTCAGCGCGACCTGCGCGAAGAGGTCGGCCTGCATCTCCCAGCCGGCCGAGGTCAGCGCCACCATGGCCATCGCCGCCGGGTCGGGCCGCACCGGGCCCTCCGCCCGTCCGCAACGCTGCGCCGCGCAGGCCAGCGCGCCGAAGCGCTGTTCGAGGGCCCGGGCGATGCCGAGGCGGAAGCCCGCCGCGTCGAGTCCGGCAGCCTCGAAGCCCGGGACGTCGGGCAGATTCTCGTAGAAGCGCGCCAGGCCGCGCAGCGCCTCGAGTTCGCGATCGCGGAACACCGCGCGCGTCTCGGCCAGCGTTGCCAGCGCCGAGATCACCGCCACGCCGGCGGCCTCGGAAAGCGTGGCGTCGCTGGTGCCCGGGACCGTGAGGGCGGCCGGGAGCACGAAGACCAGCGAGCCGTCGCGCACCTCGGCGTCCAGCTCCTCGGCCAGGAGATCGCCAAGCGGCAGATCTGGCTGGACCAGGGCATCGTCGGTATAGGTCTGGATTTCCTCAGTTGCCGAAGACGTTCCGACAAGAAACATTGACCGCACAGGGAGCACCGCGAAGATCATGTTCGCAAGGCGCGCCGACACTTCACCGGTGGCCACGACCATCTGGCCGCGCCACACGCATTCTAACAATTTTCTCCGGGGCATGTACCGCTCGATATAGGTTTTGTTTTTTTACTGCCTCGTTAACCAAGGTAACCAGAAAGCCCCCCCTACGAAAGTGCTTGGCTGCAACACTTTACCGGGAATGGCGCAGCCGGGGCACGGAATTGCCGTGGGTTTGCCCGGGCTTGGCCGAAGAAATCGAAATTTTAGATATGTTTTCCGCGCATTAACCTTTGCCGCGCCAGGGCGTCAGGAATCGTTAAAAATCTTAATGCGCGGGGGTCCGGCGACCCTCATTCCTCGGGATAGAGAAGCATGACGCTGATGCGCCGGTTCTCGGCGGCGGTGGGATCGGCCACCAGCGGCGCCTTGTCGGCCATGCCGGAGACCCGGACGATGCGCGACGGATCGAGCCCCGCCGCGATCAGCACCCGGCGGGTCGCGTTGGCCCGGTCCGAGGACAATTCCCAATTGTCGTAGGCCGCCGGGCGGCTGAACGGCACCGCATCGGTGTGCCCGGTGATCGCCACCGCCTGCGGCAGGTCGGCGATCGAGGCGCCGATGGCCTCGATCACGGCGCGGGTGCGGGCCTCGATCCGGGCGCTGCCGGAATGGAACATCGACTGCCCGGCATCGTCGACGATCTGCACCTCAAGGCCTTCCGGCGTCCGGTCGACCCGCAGGTTGCGCGACAGGCCCTCGAACTGGGCGTTGGCCGAGATCACCGATTCGATGTCGGCGCGCACCGCTTCCAGCGTGGCCTCGCGCGCGGCGGCGAGCTCCTGCGCCTCGACGCCCTCCTCGGCGCTGTCCTGCGCGATCTCGGCGCGGCCTTCGGCGCCGCCGACATCGGCGGCGTCCGCATCGGCCGGCGGCTGCGCGGCCTGGCCGCCCTGGGTGCCCGGGGCCTCGTATTCGACCACCACCTCGGGGATGTCCTCGTAGCGCAGGCGGCTGTCGAACACCTTGAGCGGGCTTTCCTGGCCGAAGGTCGGCACCGCCGGCGCCGGGTCGCCGGAACTGCCGGAGCCGACCAGCCGGCCGTCGGAATCCAGCCGGTCGCCGCTCAGGAAGCCGGGCCCGCCTCCGGTCTCGCTGACCAGGACCGGGGTGAAGTACTCGGCGATGCCCTTGAGCTTGTCGGCATCGGCGGAATTGAGGATCCACAGCATCAGGAAGAACGCCATCATCGCCGTCATGAAATCGGCATAGGCGACCTTCCAGCCGCCGCCGTGATGGTCGTCGTGATCGTCCTCCTCGACGCGCTTCACGATGATCGGCTGGTTGCTCATGCGCCGCGTCCCTCAGGGCCGCCCGATCCGGGGATCAGGAGGAGATCTGTTCGTCCGATTCCGAGGAGGCATCGCCGGCGACGCTGCTGCGCTCGTGCTTGCCGAGGCCGGCCTGCTTGGCGTAGTCGGCCTTGCGCTCGGAATAGCTCGGCGCCACCAGCGGCATGTCCTCGGGCAGATCGAACATCCGGCGATACTGCGCCTCGCTGAGCCCGTGCTCGGAGCCGAGGTGCCGCTTCAGCATCTTGAAGCCGCGGCCGCAGCACAGGCAGTACACCTTGTCGCGGGTCACCGCCTCGGAGAGCGGCAGGGCCGGCACGGTGCCCGCCCGGGTGGTGGCCGCGGCGGGCGGCCGGGCGGCGGCGCCGGCGGAGCCGCCGACCAGTTCGGCCCTGAGCTTGCGGGTCAGGTCCACGATGTCGTCCGGGGTAACGTCGGGGCGCGCGGCGTAAGAGGCAACGATCGAGGCGATGATGCTTTCGTTGGTGTCCTTGACGCTCATTTCAACCTCTTGTCGGGTCTCCCGACCGCGGCGGGCAGCGCCCGGGCCCTCGGCGGGGTTCGTTCTGTGTCGAAACCGTCGACCTGCATTCTGCAACCCGCGGAAGGAGGAAACCGGCGCGCGCTCCGTGGCTGTGCTGCGTCGATCGCGGTCCGGCCGGGGATCCACCGGCGATCCGCAAGATCCCTCAGGACCAATGCGCCGCGCGGCGTTTTGTTTCCTTGCCAGTGGACGATCATTCCGGGCCAGTCCGCTCCTATCCTTGGTTCTCTCTCATCTTAGACTCTAAATATAGCGAAACTTGTTTAAGAATACGTCAAAGTTTTGTGCCTGTCCTTGCAAAGGCGGCATCTTGCCCCTGCGTCATGCTTTGGTGGGCGGAACGCTGCCGGTGCCGCCCTGCTGACCCAAAAGAGATTGCCGGAGACCGTGCAGCGCACCGCTCCAGTCGCCGAATCGCGCCTGCCGGTGCAGCGCGAGGTTGCCGTACCAGGGATCGGTGGTGACGTCGCGGCCCCAATACCACATCGATTCCGACCCGGCGGGAATCAGGGCGTGGGCATCGCCGTGCCCGAGCGCCCCGGCCAGGTGCAGCGTGGTGTTGTCGATGCTGACCACGGTGTCCAGCGCGGCGATCTGCGCCGCGAAGGCCTCGAGATCCCGGAACTGGTCGACGGCATCGTCGACATGCAGGAGGAGATCGGGGCGCGCCGCCTGCGCCGCCGCGATCTCCTCCTCCTGACGGCCGTATTGCAGGCTCACCACCATGGCGCCTTCGGGAATCGCGCCGAGCAGATCGCGCAGCGGCACGGCGCGCAGATGCCCGAGCGGATTGCTGGTCCACCACGCCGCGCCGTAGATCGGCCGGCCCGCGGCGAGCGCCTCGTAGCGGGCACGAATCGCGGCCCGCCGTTCCGGCTCGGGAGTGAAGAAGGCGCCGCCCAGCTCCGCCGGCCAGTCCTGCAGGTGGCGGCTGAGATCGCCCAGATAGACCAGTTCGCGCGGGTCGAGCCCGTTGATCCTGGTCATGAACCCGTCGACCGGGACCAGCGTCATCGGGAAGCGCGCGCGCGCCAGGAGAGGCGCCAGCCGGGGCTCCCCGACATAGAAGATCTCCTGGCGAAGCGGATCGATGGGCGCGGCGTCGAGGAGCTTGAGCAGCGCCACCTGGTCGCCCACCCCCTGCTCGGAAATCAGAAAGATGCGGTCGCGCGCGACTAGGGCCTCGGCCTCGGCATTGGCCTCGGCGATGAGCCGGCGGCTCTGCGGCCCCACCCGGTGCGAGAAGCTTGGCACGCCCTCGGCAAAGCGGCCCTCGCGGAACAGGAAGACGCCGTAGGCCCGGGCCACCTCGGGGGGCTCGCCGCCCACCGCAAGAGCATCTTTGTAGGCCGCCTCGGCGCGGTCGGACTCATCCAGATCCTGGTAGACGTTGGCGGTCACGGCAAGCGCGTGGATGTAGCTCGTGGCGTCGCGGAACGGATAGGTCTCGACCAGGTCGAGCGCCTCGGCATGGGCGCCGCGCTCGCGCAGGATGCGGACCTTCAGGGTGGCCATCATGTCGGCCGCGGTGCCGTCGGCGGCGCAGGTCTCGAAGAAGGCCAGCGCCGCGTCGTATTGCAGGCTGAGCAGCAGCGCCAGCATCCGGCAGAGACGCCCGTCGGCGGTGTCGGGCGCCCATTGGTGGCACAGATCGAGCCATTCCACCGCCTCCCGCGCGCGATCGGTGCGCATCAGGAAGTCGCCCAACCGCTGCGCGAGGTCGGGCTGGCCGGAATTCCGCACCGCCGGACCGACCTTGGCGCCGATGCCGGCGGTCAGGCCGTAGATCGCCTTCAGGTCGAGGTAGATGCGCGCGAGGCCGGCATCGAGGCTGCCCATCTCCAGCGCCCGGTCGGCGGCCACCAGCGCCTGATCCGGTTCCGCCGAGAGCAGATGCGCCTTGGCCATGCCTTCCACGGCCAAAGCCTCGTCGGGGGCGACGCGCTGCGCCTCGGCGAAGAAGCGCTTGGCGTTGGCGCCTTCGGCCATGGCCAGCGCCACGCCGCCGAGGATCAGCCAGCCATCCGCGGCCTCCGGCACGGCGCGGGTCAGCGCCACGGCCAGCCGGGCCGCCTCGCCGTGATCGCCGCCGGCCAGGGCCGCATAGGCGCGGGCGCGGAGGATCTCGGGGTGGGTCGGCGCAAGGGTGGTCTGGTCCATGTCAGGGCTCCTGCGGCAGGATGGGAGGGGAAGCACGGCCCGCGGCGGCGGGCCGGCCGCGCCGGAGAGGCCCCGGCCGGGTCACCGGATCGTCCCGCCGGCGGCAGCCGCGTCGGAGGAGGCGAAGCTGTCCAGAACGTTCAGCGCGGTGTTGCCCGGCGCCGCCTGGTAGGCGAGCCGGTCGGCCGGCGCCTCGTCGCGCATCTGCAGCGCCGTGACCACCGTGCCCGAGGCCAGCCCGAGCGCGATCAGCCCGACGGTCAGGGCGCGCAGGGTCCAGCCGCGGGCGGGCATGGCGGACGGCGGCGGCGGCGCTAGCGGCACCGCGGCGGCCTCCGGCGGGCCGTGCTGCACGAAGATGCCGTCCGGCGTCACCGTGACATCGGCGATGTGCGGCGCGCGGGCGAACCGCTCGGCCAGCATCTTGGGGAATTCCTCCATCGGCATGTCGATCACCGCGCCCTGCCCCGGCGCCCAGTCGGCCAGCACCGCCGGGTCGAGCACGAAGGCGCGCAGGTCGTCGCGGTAGCCGATCGGGCTGGCCCGCGCCGGCACCGTCCGCTCCGAGACCGCGTCGGGTTCGAGCGCCAGCCGCACCCGGCGCCCCGACGTGGTGATCCGCGCGGCCAGGAACTCCACCGGAGCCTGCGCCAGCTCGCGCGCCGAGCGGTACCCTTCCGGCAGGCCGTCCTCGGGATAGAGCCGGGCCCGGGCATGGCGCCGCGGCAGCAACCCGCTGCTGGCGATCGGCGCGCTGCCGGCCCGGATGGCGCGCGGGCGGGGCGCCTCGGCGGCCGGCGCCGGGCGCGGATCGATGATGTCGCGGGCCATGCGTGGCAGATCCTCGATCTCAGCCGCCAGCCGCAGGAACCACTGCGCCTCGGAATAGAGGATGCGCAGGCTCGGCGCGCCCTCCATCGCCGGCACCACCGCGAAACTGCCGTCGTCCCAGCCGGTGACCTGCCGGACCCGTTCGAGGATGCGCTCGGGCGCGTCGCTGCGGAACAGGACCGCCTGGGTGGCCCCGTCCTGCGCCAGGCAGAGCGCCACCCGCATCCCCGCCGGCCAGTCGGCGAAGACGCTGTCGAGCTCGGCCTCCTCGAAGAGATACGCCAACCGTTCCATCAAAGCCCCGATTGAGGTTTATTCTTACGTGTCTGATTTATTCCTTGTTTATGCTTGTCTCCTTGTCAAATACTAAGAGAAAAAGCCGTCGGAACCGTGCCGGCGGTGCATCGGTGCAGAATGAGGCTTGGACAATGACGCTTCTGATCGGAATGGCTATGGTCTTCGGGCTCGTCTTCGGCGGCTTCATGCTGTCGGGCGGCAAGATGGACATCGTGCTCTATGCCCTGCCCTACGAAGGCATGATGATCGGCGGCGCGGCGCTCGGGGCATTCGTCATCGCCAATTCGATGACCGTGGTGAAAGCCGCGGCCAAGGGGCTGGGCAAGACCTTCAAGGGCCCGCGCTGGAGCGCCAAGGATTACAACGACCTGCTGGCGCTGCTCTTCGAGATGTCCCGGATCTACAAGACCAAGGGCATCCTCGAACTCGACAGCCACATCGAGTCGCCCAAGGACAGCTCGATCTTCCAGCGCTATCCGCGCATCCTCAAGGACCATTTCGCCATCGAGCTGATCACCGACAGCTTCCGCATGCTGGCGATGCAGTTCGACGACCGCTTCCAGACCGAGGAGGTGATCAACAAGAAGCTGAAGAAGCATCACAAGGAATCGCTGGTCCCGGTCGGCGCGATCCAGACCATGTCGGACGGCCTCCCGGCGATCGGCATCGTCGCGGCGGTTCTGGGCGTGATCAAGACTATGTCCTCCATCGACCAGCCGCCCGAGGTCCTGGGTGCGATGATCGGCGGGGCGCTGGTCGGCACCTTCCTCGGCGTGTTCCTGGCCTATTGCATCGTGCAGCCGATCGCCGGGCGCCTGAAGCAGATCGAGGAGGAGGACCACGCCTTCTACCTGATCATCCGCGACGTCTTCGTGGCCATGGTGGCCGACCATCCGCCCAATATCTGCATCGAGATCGGCCGCGGCTCGATCCCGACCGAGAAGCAGCCCGATTTCTACGCCGTGGAGGCGTCGCAGAAGGAACTGGCGGCGGCGGCATGAGACGGCGCGCGCTCGTTCTCGCTGCGGGGCTCGCCGCGCTGGTCGCACCGCCGGCCCGGGCCGGCGGCGAGGCGTCGAAGCCGGAGGGCCTCCCCGTCGCGCCGTCGGATCTGGCGCCCTACATGGTGCTCCTGCCGCCACCCGATACCGGCCTGCCCAAGGACATCCTCGACCGGATGCGCGAACGGCTGGTGGCGCGCGCCTCCGGCGGCCGCGATGCGGAGACGCCCGAATGACCCGGCGCCGCGAGCGCACCCTGGCGCTTCTCGCCCGGCTGAACCGCCGCGCCGCCGAGGAGGCTGCCGGAGAACTGGGGCGCCTGCAGGCCGAGGAGAGCCGCCTCGTGCAGGACCGCGAGGACCTGCTGTCGATGATGGCGCAGGACGCCACGCCCGCGGAATCCGAGGGGGCGCCCTACCGCGCCGCCTGGATGCAATCGCTGAGCGCGGAGACGCAGCGTCTCGCCAGCCAGGCGATCCGGATGCGCCCGGAGATCGAGCGTGCCGCCGACCGGGTCGCGGACGCCTTCCGCGACAGCAAGTCGGTCGAGACGCTGCAGGATCGCGCCGCCGCCGCGCGGTACGACGCCGAACTGGCCCACCGGGCCGAGGACCTGCTGCCGCACCTGACCCGCCTGCCCCGCGGCTGACCCGCCGCCCGCCCCCGGGGCGTCAGCCCGCCGCGCAGACGGCGAAGGCCTCGTACGGCGCCAGCACGACCTCCGCGCCGATCCGCGCGTGCGGCGTCAGGTTGGCAATCAGCGGCTCGCCCGAAATCCGCATCTCCTCGGGCACCGCGACCCGGACCTCCCCGGCCGTGGCGTTGGCCAGGACGGCCAGGCGCTCGGGGCCGAACCGGCGCAGATAAGCGAAAACCTCCGGGTGATCGGCCAGCATCGGCTCGGTGCGGCCATAGACGACCACGTCGCGGTCCTTCCGCAACCGCACCAGCCGCCGGTAGAAGCCGAGCACGCCATCGGGATCGGCGCGGTCATGCTCGACGTTGATGCGGTCGGCATTGGGGTTGACCTCGATCCACGGCGTGCCCCGGGTGAAGCCGGCATTCGGCCCCCCGGTCCATTGCATCGGCGTCCGGGCATTGTCGCGGCTGTTGCGGTTGGCGCCGCGGATGAAGACCTGCGGGTCGACGCCTTCGGCGATCTGGGCCTGGAAATGGTTCAGCGTCTCGAGGTCGCGATACTGGTCGATGCGCTCGAAGGCGGCGTTGGTCATGCCGATCTCCTCGCCCTGGTAGATGAAGGGCGTGCCCTTGAGCAGGTGCAGGACCAGCGCCAGCATCTTGGCCGAGCGCACCCGGTAATCGCCGTCATCGGCGTAGAACGAGACCTGGCGCGGCAGGTCGTGATTGGTCAGGAACAGCGAGTTCCAGCCATCCTCGGCCATCAGCTCCTGCCAGGTGAAGAGCGCCGCCTTGAAGGCCCGGAGGTCGAAGGGCCGCGGGCGGAACTTGCCGTGCTGCGGATCCCAGCCCTCGCGGATATGCGAGAACTCGAACACCATGTCGAGCTCGCCGCGGTCGCGGCCGCAATAGAGCAGCCCGGTCTCGGGCGAGACCGACCAGCTTTCGCCGATGGTGACGACGTCGCGGCCGGCCAGAACCTCGCGGTGCATCTCCTGCAGGAAGGGGTGCAGGTCCGGCGCCTCCTCGTAGATGCGGGCATCGACGTCCTTGCCGATCAGGCTGATCACGTCCATGCGGAAGCCGGCGATGCCGCGGTCGAGCCACCAGCGCATCAGGTCGTAAACCTCGGCGCGGAGCGCCGGGTTCTGCCAGTTCAGGTCGGGCTGGGCGGGGCTGAAATAGTGGAAATAGTAGCGCCCCACCTCCGCGACATAGGTCCAGGCGGGGCCGCCGAAGGCCGCCTGCTGGTCGTCGGGCGGCCCGCCATCCGGGGCCGGGTCGCGCCAGATGTAAAAGGCGTGCTCGGCCGCATCGCGGTCCCGGCGCGCCGTCTGGAACCAGTCGTGCAGCGACGAGGAATGATTGACCACGAGGTCCATGACGATGCCGATGCCGCGGTCGCGAGCCTCGGCCACCAGCCGGTCGAAATCCTCGAGCGTGCCGAATTCCGGCGCGATGGCGCGGTAGTCGGAGATGTCGTAGCCGTTGTCGACCATCGGCGAGGCATAGACCGGCGACAGCCAGATCAGCCCGATGCCGAGATCGGCGAGGTGGTCGAGATGGGCGATGATGCCGGGAATGTCGCCGATGCCGTCGCCGTTGCTGTCGGCAAAGCTGCGGGGATAGATCTGGTAGGCGACGGCGCGGTGCCAGAAGGGTTCGGGGCGGTGGTCGCTGGGCATCGTGGCTCTCCTTTCGGGAAGATCGCACGAAACGCGGCCCCGCCGGGGCCGCGCTGTCTCACGGCGGGCGCCCGGTCAGGCGCCGACGATGTAGCCGCCGTTCGGGTGCAGGGTCTGGCCGCTGAAATAGGCGCCGTCATCGCAGGCCAGGAACAGGTAGGAGGTGGCGACCTCCCAGGGCTGGCCGGCGCGGCCCATCGGCGCCTGCTTGCCGAACTCGGCCACCTTGTCCTCGGGCATGGAGCCCGGGATGAACGGCGTCCAGATCGGCCCCGGCGCCACCGCGTTGACGCGGATGCCGCGCTCCATCAGCGCGTTGGCCATCGACCGCGACAGCCCGAGCGTGGCGCCGCGGGTCACCGAATAGGTCACCAGCGTGTCGTTGCCTTTGAAGGCGTTGACCGAGGTGGTGTAGATGATGCTGTCGCCCTCCGTCAGGTGCGGCAGCGCGGCCTGGGTGCAGAAGAGCGGGCCGAAGACGTTGGAATCGACGATGCGGCGCAGGCGCGCCTCGTCGATGTCCTCGAGCCCGTCATCCTCCCATTGCTGGGCGGCGTTGGCGACAAGGACGTTGAGCCCGCCGAAGGCTTCCACGGTCTTCTTCACCGCGGCCTCGCACTGCGCCTTGGCGCCGAGATCGCCGGGGATCAGCGCCGCCTCGGAGCCCTCCTGCGCCACCAGATCGCGGGTCTTCTCGGCATCCTCGTGCTCGTCGAGATAGGCGATGGCGACCATGGCGCCCTCCCGCGCGAACAGCACTGCGGTGGCCCGGCCGATGCCGCTGTCGCCGCCGGTGATCAGCGCCACCTTGCCCTTCAGCTTTCCGGTGCCGGGATGGCGCGGCATGTAATCGGGCTCGGGCGTCATGCGGTACTCGTCGGCCGGCATCTTGTCCTGATGCTGCGGCGGGAATTCCGTGCTGTCGGCCATGTCGGTCCCCTCGGGTTGCTGTTGCTGGCAAAATGCAAGGCCGGGGTGAATGTTCCGCGGCGTGCCCGGCTCAGCGCAGGGCCGCGCAGGCCAGCGGGCCGAGCCGCAGGGTCTTGCCCGCGACCTCGGCCGCGCCCCCGGAGAAGGAGGGCGCGAGTCCCTCGCGCGGCAGCATCGTCTCGACCGGCGCCATGCCGAAATTGGCGACGCAGACCATGTCCGCGCCATCCTTGAACCGGCTGAAGGCAATCACCCGTTCGGGCCCGTCCCGCCACAGCTTCTGGGTGCCGGAGCGCAGGATGTCGTGCCCCCTGCGCCAGGCCAGCAGCCGGCGGGTGAAGGTCAGCACCGAGTCCGGGTCCTGCTCCTGCCGGTCGACGGCGATGTCGCAATGGATCGCGGGCACCCGGTGCCACGGCGCGTCGCTGTCGGAAAAGCCGCAATTCTTCGCCCCGGACTGCCACGGCATCGGGCAGCGCACGCCGTCGCGTCCGGTGAAGTCCGGCCAGAGCGACAGCGCCCAGGGATCGCGCAGATCCTCGTAGGCCAGTTCCGGCTGCTCCAGCCCCAGCTCCTCGCCCTGATAGAGGATGCTGCCGCCCATCAGCGTGGCCTGCAGGAAGAGCAGCACCTTGGCCGCCTCCCGGCGCTGCCCGGCGGCGCAGGCGCGCGGCATCAGGTTCGACACGGCACGTTCGGAATCGTGGTTGGTCAGCACGTTCAGGCTGCATCCCGGCTGTAAATAGTTCGACCGGATGTCGAGCATCTCGGACCAATCGCGCAGGCTGTCGGCGCGGTTGATCAGGTCGAAATCGTAGACCGCGTGCAGCCGGTCGGCGCCGGCGGTGTATTTCGGCGCCAGCCGCGAGCTGTCGACATCGGCAAGCTCACCGATCAGCACCCGGTCGCCGTCGAACTCCTTGGCAACCTCGCGGATCGCCTTGATCACCGGGATCGCCTCGGGCACGTCGCGGTCGAAGAGGTGGATCTGGCGCTTGAAGGGGTTGTTGGGGCCGCCGCCCACGGAGGGATTCTCGCGGTCGCGCGCCGGCGGGTTGGAGCGCAGGGCGGGATCGCAGCGCAGGCATTGCACGGCGTCGAGCCGGAACCCGTCGATGCCCTTCTCGAACCAGAAGCGCATGTTGTCCGACATCGCCGCCACCACCTCGGGATTGCCGAGATCGAGCGCCGGCTGGCATTTCAGGAACGGCACGTAGCAATATTGCGCCCGCCGCGGCTCCCAGCGCCAGGCCCGGCCCTGGAACGAGGACAGCCAGTTGTTGGGCGCGGTGCCGTCGGGCGCGGGATCGGCCCAGAGATACCAGTCGGCCTTCGGATTGTCGCGGCTCTGCCGGCTTTCCTCGAACCAGGCATGGGCGTCGGAGGTGTGCCCGAAGACGAAGTCGCTGAGGATGCGCAGGCCACAATCATGGGCCGCGGCGATCAGCGCCTCGAGCTCCGCCATGTCGCCCCATTCGGGATGGACGGCGCGGAAATCGCTGACATCGTAGCCGCCATCCTCTTGCGGCGAGGCGAAGAACGGCGACAGCCAGAGCCCGTCGACCCCGAGATCGCGGATGTAGTCGAGCTTGTCGATGACGCCGCGCAGATCGCCGCTGCCCGACCCGGTGGTGTCGTTGAAGGAGCGCAGATAGATCTCGTAGAACATCGCGCCGCGCCACCATTCCGGCGGATCCGGCACGGCGCCCTGATGGGTGAGGGCGTAGATCAGTTCGGCATCGCGTTCGGTCGCCGACATTCGGCCTCCGGGATCCGCTGCGGTCGCAGGGCCAACGAGCCGTCCCCGGAGGGCGGTTCCGCCCGCCGCCCGTCAGGCAGCGGGGCAGACCACCGGGTCGATCGGGCCGAGCGGGCCGCCATGCGCCATCTCCACCGCCCGGGCCACGGCCAGCAGCCGCGCCTCGCCGCGGGGCGGGCCGATCAGCTGGAGCCCCACCGGCAGGCCGTCCTCGGACAGCCCGACCGGCACCGAGATCGCCGGCAATCCGGCCACCGTGGCCAGGAAGGCGAAGCGCAGCCAATCCATGTAACCCGAGAGCGCGACGCCCGCGACTTCGGGCACCCATTCCACCGATTGCGGCCGCGGCATGTTGCCCACGGTGGGGCAGGCCAGCACGTCGAAGCGCGCGAACAGCCCGCGCATCCGGTCGTAGATGGCGCTCCGCGCGAGGTTGGCCTCGGCCAGATCCTCGATGCCCAGGGTGCGGCCGTACTCGACGTTCTCGCGCAGCGTCGGCTTGAAGTGCCGCGACACCTCCTCGGGCACCCGCCGCGCCATTGCCACCCACATCAGGCCGCGCAGGGCGTGGTAGGTCCGTTCCAGCTGCGGCAGTTCCGGGGCCACCTCCTCGACCTCGGCGCCGTTGCGGGCGACGCGTTCCATCGCGCGGGCGAGGTGCCGCGCCATGTCCGCCTCGACCGGGGCGAAGCCGCCGAGATCGGGCGCGAAAGCGATGCGGCAGGCGCCGTCGGCCCGGCGCACCGCCTCCTGGAACGGCGTCGCGTCGGCCGGGAAGGAGATCGGCGAGGCCGGCTCGAACCCGGCCAGGGCATCGAGAAACAGCGCGCAGTCGCGCACCGAGCGCGCCATCGGCCCCTCGACGCCCTCGATCAGGAACCCGGCCTCGCCCTTGCCGGGGACCCGGCCGGGGCTCGGCCTGAGCCCGACGATGCCGTTATAGGCGGCGGGCGTGCGCAGCGAGCCGCCGTGATCCGATCCGTGGCTCAGCCAGACCTCGCCGGTGGCCAGAGACACCGCCGCCCCGCCGGAGGAGCCGCCGGCATTCAGCCGGGTGTCCCAGGGGTTCAGGGTGGGGCCGAAGACCTCGTTGAAGGTGTTGCCCCCGGCGCCGAATTCCGGCGTGTTGCTCTTGGCCGCGACGATGCCGCCGCGCGCCTCCAGCCGGGCGACCAGCGGCGCGCTGTCCTCCGGCACGAACTCGGCGAGGCCCCGCGTGCCGTAGGTGGTGCGCACCCCGGCGACCGGCGTCAGATCCTTGATCGCGATCGGCAGCCCGGCGAGCCAGCCGGCATGCGCCTCCTCCTCGCCGTGCAGGTCCTCCGCGGCGGCGCGGGCGCGGTCGGCGCAGACCGTCGGCAAGGCGTTGACCGCGGGCTCGACGGTGGCGATGCGGGACAGCGCGGCCTCCAGCGCCTCAGCGGGCGAGACCTCGCGGCGCCGCAGCAGGTCGACCACCTGCCAGGCCTCCAGCGCGCAAAGTTCCGGTCCGGTGAAGCCCGGCTGCGGCGTCCGATCCATGCTGTTCATCCTGCCTCCCATGTCTCTGCCGGAAGGGGCGGCGCCGCGCGCCGGAACGTGATCGGCGCGACGTGGCCCGCGGCCCGCCCCGGTGCTATCGGGGGCGAGTATTCGCCGGAATGCCGGGGGCTGCAACGACCGGTCCCGGCGCCGCGGTCCGGACCCGGGATTGCACAGAACGACGCGTTCACGGGGAGTTGCGGGAAACCGCAGGTTCGGCGCGGCGTTGTACTTGCAAATCGACGCATATGTTCATTACGGAAAGGCCGATCATGCTGAACCGCCGAACGTTTCTCGGAATGACCGCTGCCCTGCCGGCGATGGCGGCGTGGCCCGCCGCCGCGCACACGCTGGATGCGCAGATCCAGGAGGCCGCGTTGCCCGAGGACATGCAGCCGCGCATGGTCAATCTGGGGCTCGGCCTCGCGCCCTACGAGATCCATGTCGATCCGGTCGTCTTTGCCCTGTTCTGGACCCAGCCCGACGGCTGGGCCTGGCGCTACCCGGTCGGGATCGGGCGCGAGGGGCTCTACGAATCCGGGGAATTCTTTGTCGGCGCCAAGAAGGAATGGCCGAGCTGGACGCCGACCCCGGACATGATCGAGCGCGAGCCGGACAAGTACAAGCAGTACGAGGACGGCATGCCCGGGGGGCTGGAGAACCCGCTGGGGTCGCGGGCGCTCTACCTTTTCACCGAGGAGAAGGGCGACACCTTCCTGCGCATCCACGGCACCAACGATCCCTCGACCATCGGCAAGCGTGTCTCGAACGGCTGCGCGCGGCTGACCAACGATCAGATCATCGATCTCTACAACCGGGTGCCGGAAAATACCCGGGTGGTGCTTTACCCGACGATGTGACCGCGGGCGCTGCCCGGCAGGGCGCCGGGCAGCCGACCGGCCGGATCAGGCCAGCGTCGGGGTGATCGACAGGTTGCCGCGGGTGGCGTGCGAATAGGGGCAGATCTCGTGCGCGCCGGCGACCAGCTTCTCGCCCAGGTCGCGCGCGATCCCCGGCAGCGCGACCTCGATCCCGACATCGAGCCCGAAGCCCGCATCGTCGCGCGGCCCGATCCCCACCGTGACGATGGTCCGTGCATCCTCGGGGATCGTCACCTTCTGCTGACCGGCATAATATTTCAGCGCGCCGAGAAAGCAGGCGGCATAACCCGCGGCGAAAAGCTGCTCGGGATTGACGCCGTCGCCCCCGGCCCCACCCAGCTCCTTGGGCGTCACCAGACGCACGTCGAGCGCGCCGTCCTGGGTGGCGGCCTGGCCTTCGCGGCCGCCGCTGGCAGAGGCGGTGGTGGAATACAGAACCTTGGTGGGCATCGCGGCAGCCTTTCTTATCTTGTGCAAATATATCGTGCACGATCTAATAGCGTACTCTTGTATCAGGGTCAAGGCCGTGGCATGGCTGCCGGACGCTCTCGGCGAAAGGTGTGCGATGGAGGACGGACAGGACGATCTGGGCGGTCCCGGGCTCGACGACCTCGTCTGTTTCGAGGTCTACGCGCTGTCGCACGCCTTCACCGAGATCTACCGGCCCATCCTCGCGCCGCTCGGCCTGACCTATCCGCAATACCTTGCCATGCGCATTCTGTGGCGCGGCGGCGGCGCCACGGTGGGCGAGATCGGCCGCGCGCTTGGCCTGACCAGCAGCACCCTGACGCCGCTGCTGAAACGGCTGGAGGCGGCCGGCCTCGTGCAGCGCCGTCGCGATCCCGAGGACGAGCGGCGGGTGCTGGTGGACCTGACCGCGACGGGCCGCGCCATGGCGCCCGAGGCCGACCGCATCCGCGCCTGCGTCAGCGCCGCCACCGGGTTCGACGAGGACCGGCTGATGCGCCTGCAGCGGGAACTGCGCGCCACCCGGCGCGCGCTTCAGGGCCGGGACGCGGAGCCCGACTAGGTCAGGAGGCGAGGATCGCCGGCTGCAGGCCGCGCAGCGAATTGCCGATCCAGATCCGACGGGCGCTCTGCACCTCCGCGGGCGTGACCGCCGCCTCCGAGAAGGCGCCGCTGGCCAGCAGCTCCTCGCGCAGGATTCCCGGCAGCAGGCCCGCGGCGCGGCGCGGCGTCACCCGGGCGCCGTCGGCGCGTTCGAGGAAGAGATTGCTGCGCGTGCCCTCGCAGACCTCGCCCGCCTCGTTCAGGAATAGCGCCTCGCCGGCGCCGTCGGGCAACGCCGCCGCGACCCGATCGTAGAGCGCGCGGCGGGTGGTCTTGACCGCGAGCCAGGGATCGCCGGAGGCAAGCCGCGGCGCGGCCCAGACCAGGGTCTGCACCGGCGGCTCCGGGTCCGGCGCGAAGGCCACCGCCCGGCTCTCGATCTCGCCCGCCGGGCCGAAGGTCACGCGCAGCCGCACCGGCCCGTCCGCCCCCGGCGCGAACAAAGCCGTGCGCGCCGCGGCGCGGTCGAAGGCGAAACCGAGCGCCGCGCAGCTGCGTTCGGCCCGCGCGAGGTGCCGCGCGCCGCGCACCGCCCCGGTCGCCGGCGACCAGAACAGCGTCTCGATCACGCGTAGCTGGGGATCAGGTCGGTGACGAAACGCGCCTTCCACAATGCCTCCTCGTATTCTCCCGGCGCGGTGCTGTCGGCCACCACGCCGCCGCCGATCCCGAGCACCGCGCGGCCCGGCCCGGCCAGGGTCAGAGTGCGGATGGCGACGTTGAACTCGGCCCGCCCGTCCGGGGCGATCCAGCCCAGCGATCCGCAATAGGCGCCGCGCGCCGCGCCCTCGAGGGCATGGATCGCCCGCATCGCCGCGATCTTCGGCGCGCCGGTCACCGATCCGCAGGGGAACAGCGCGGCCAGGATGTCGCTCGGCACGATGCCGGGGCGCAGCCGCGCCTCGACCCGCGACACCATCTGGTGCACCGTCTCGTAGCTCAGCACGCGCATGAGCTCGGGGACCCGGACCGTTCCGAACTCCGCCACGCGGCTCAGATCGTTGCGCATCAGGTCGACGATCATGATGTTCTCGGCGCGGTTCTTCTCGTCCGCGGCCAGCGTCTCGCGCAGCCGCCGGTCGGTGGCGGCGTCGGCGGACCGCGGCGCGGTGCCCTTCATCGGCGCCACGGTGACGCGGCCAGAGCACTCCGCGCGGAAGAACAGTTCGGGCGAGCGCGACAGCACCTGCGTGCCGGCAAGATCCATCACCGCGCCATGCGGCACCGGCTGGCGCCGCCGCAGCGCCCCCCAGAGCGCCTGCGGCGTGCCGCGATAGTCGAGATCGGCGCGGAAGGTGAGGTTGACCTGGTAGAGATCGCCGCGCCCGATCATCGCCGCCACGGCCTCGAAGGCGGCCTGGTGGCGCGCCGCGTCCCAGCGCGGGCGCACCTCCAGGATCTCCGCGCCGCCGGCCATGGCATCGGCACGGTCGAGGGCCTCCGCCCCGCAGCGCGGCGCGTCGAAGACCCCCATGACCAAAAGCGGCCCGGCCGCATCGGGAAGGTCCAGATCGGCATAGGCCGGGTCGAGCGCATATCCCAGCTCGTAGCCCAGTAGCCCGGCGGTCCAGAAGCCGTCGCGCTGCGCCGCGTCGAGCCGCGCCAGCGCCGCGGGCACGTCGCCGCGCCGCTCGGCCACGATCAGCGCGCGGGGGGCGCGGAACGCCGCCGGGCGCCCGTCCGGCCCGGTCTCGAACAGCACGCCCGGGCCGCCATCGGGCCAGAAGGCGCTCACCCCCGCCGCTCCGCCAGCTTGTTCACCATCCGCGCCATCCCGCTTACGAAGCCCGTCCCCCGGCTCTCATACACGGCGCGGCGGGATTTTTTAATGGGTGATCTGGGGTCGGGCCGCGGCCAGCGATCAGAACCACGAAACCCCAGCCCCGGCGCGCCAAAGCCATGTGCGTAATAACGAATTCGCGCTGGCAAAGCCGCCGACGCGGCGCGCCGGCGGCGGCATCTGGCCTCTTGCCCCCGGGTCAACCCGGCTCTACGCCGCTGCCGGGAACCGCGGCAGCGCCGCCTTTGGGGGAGAATGCAGGATGCTCGACCACTCCGGACGCCGGGCCGAACTCGAGGCGCATTACGATCTCGCGCCCTCGCCCGATCTGGCCGCGCGGATGGCCGCGACCTACCAACGCATGGCGCGCGTCGTGACGCCCCCCGACTGGGCCGTTCACGCGCCCTACGTGGCCGCCATCGAGACCCTCAAGCGGCAGCGCGACGCGGTCATCCTGGCCCACAATTACATGACGCCGGAAATCTATCACGGCATCGCCGACGTGGTGGGCGACAGCCTGCAGCTCGCGGTGGAGGCGACCCGCGTCGAGGCCCGGGTCATCGTGCAATGCGGCGTGCATTTCATGGCCGAGACCTCGAAGATCCTGAACCCCGCCAAGACCGTCCTGATCCCCGATGCCGGCGCCGGCTGCTCGCTCGCCGAGAGCATCACGCCCGCGGGCATCGCCGAGATGCGCGCCGCCCATCCCGGCGCGCCGGTGGTCTCCTACGTCAATACCAGCGCCGCGGTGAAGGCCGCCTCGGACATCTGCTGCACCTCCTCGAACGCCGCCCGGATCGTCCGCGCGCTCGACGCCGAGACGGTGATCATGACGCCCGACAAGTGGCTGGCGCAGAACGTGGCGCGCGAGGTCCCCGAGAAGCGCATCGTCTGGTGGGACGGCGCCTGCATCGTGCATGAACGCTTCACCGCCGAGGATCTCCGCGATTACCGCCGCTGGAACCCCGGCACCCGCATCATCGCGCATCCCGAATGCCCGCCCGACGTGGTGGCCGAGGCCGATTTCGCGGGCTCGACCTCGGGCATCCTCGACTACGTCAGCCGCGAGCGGCCCGAGCAGGCGATGCTGGTCACCGAGTGTTCGATGGCGGCCAACATCTCCGACGCCCTGCCCGAGGTCGAGTTCGTCGGCCCCTGCAACATGTGCCCCTACATGAAGATGATCACGCTGGAGAAGGTCCTCTGGGCCCTGCACAGCATGGAGGGCGCGGTCGAGGTCGCGCCCGCCATCGCCGCCGATGCGCGGCGCGCGGTAGAGCGGATGATCGACCTGTCGCAGCGCCCGGGCGCCTGACATGCGCGACGCCTCCCCGGCCCGGACCGAACGGGTGGTGATCGTCGGAGCCGGGCTCGCCGCGCTCTGGGCGGCGCTGGAACTGGCGCCGCGCCCGGTCCTCGTGGTCTCGCCCGAGCCGCTCGGCGCCGGCGCCAGCTCGGCCTGGGCGCAGGGCGGCATCGCCGCCGCGATGGCCCCGCCGGACGATCCCGCGCAGCACGCCGCCGACACAACCCCCACCTCCGCCGTCGCGGTCGACGCCGCGGTGGCGCGCGCCGTGGCGGAAGATGTCCCCGACCGGGTGCGCGACCTCGCACGGCTCGGCACGCCCTTCGACCGTGCCCCGGACGGCGCCTGGCTGCTCTCGCGCGAGGCCGCCCATGGCCGGCCCCGGGTGGTGCGGGTGCGGGGCGACGGGGCCGGGGCGGCGATCATCGCCACGCTGGCCGCGGCGGTGCGCGCCGCGCCCCATATCCAGGTGCTCGAGGGCGTCGCCGCGGAGGCGCTGCTGACCGGCGGGGGCCGGGTGATCGGCCTGCGGCTCGCCCGCGCCACGGGGTCGCGCGCCCTGCCCCTGCTGGCCCCGGCGGTGCTCCTGGCGGGCGGCGGCGCGGCGGGGCTCTTCGCCCTCACCACCAATCCGCCGCGCATCCGCGGCGAGGCGCTGGGGCTCGCGGCCCGCGCCGGGGCACGGATCGCGGATGCCGAATACGTCCAGTTCCATCCCACCGCCATCCTGACCGGCGCCGACCCCGCGCCGCTGGCCAGCGAAGCGCTCCGCGGCGCCGGGGCGATCCTCGTCGATGCGGAGGGCCGGCGCTTCATGGCCGGCCGCCACCCCGATGCCGAGCTTGCGCCGCGCGACGTCGTGGCCCGCGCCATCCACGCCGAGACCTGCGCCGGGCGGCGGCCGATGCTCGACACCCGCGCCGCGCTCGGCCCGCGCATCGCAGGCGACTTCCCCGCCGTCACCGCCGCCTGCCGCGCCGCCGGGATCGACCCGGTCTCGGAGCCGATCCCGGTCGCCGCGGCGGCGCATTACCATATCGGAGGCGTCGCCAGCGATGCCCGCGGCCGCAGCTCGCTGCCGGGGCTCTGGGTGGCGGGCGAGACCGCAGCGACCGGGCTGCACGGCGCCAACCGCCTGGCCTCGAACGGGCTGGCCGAGGCGCTGGTCTTCGCGACCCGGGCCGCGCGCGACATTGCCGCCGTCCTGCCCGGCGCCGGAGGCACGGTCCCGGAGGTCGCGCTGCCGGCCCTCGACGCGGCACCGCTGCCCGATCCTGAACTTGTCGCGGCGCTGCGGCGGGCGATGACCGCCGGCGCCGGGCTGATCCGCGATTCCGTGGGGCTGACCGGCACGCTGCGCGAGATCGCCCGGATCGAGGCGGCGCAGCCCGATTGCCCGGCCCTGGCCAACATGTGCGCCGCCGCGACCCTGATCGCCGCCGCGGCGCTGACCCGCCGGGAAAGCCGGGGGGCGCATTTCCGCCGCGACTTCCCGCAGCCTGCACCTTCCCTGCCACCCCGCAGCGACCTGACCCTGGCGCGCGCGCTGGCGATCCGCAACCAAACCGAAGCCGAGACCGAACCCGCATGACCCACGCCCTGCCGCCGCTGCCCGACCTGCTGCTCGAACCGATGATCCGCACCGCTTTGCTGGAGGATCTGGGGGCCGCGGGCGACATCACGTCCCGGCTGGTGATCCCCGCCGGCACCACCAGCCAGGCGCGGCTCCGCGCCCGCACGGCGGGCATCGTCTCGGGGCTGGGGATCGCCGCGCTGACCTTCCGCCTGCTCGATCCGGAGCTCGAGATCCGCGCCGTCCGCGCCGACAGCGACCGCGTCGCGCCCGGCGACACCCTGCTCGAGGTCGCGGGCTCCGCCGCCGCCATCCTGAGCGCCGAGCGGGTGGCGCTGAACTTCGCCGGGCGGCTGTCGGGCATCGCCACGCTGACCGGGGAATACGCGGCCCGCATCGCCGGCACGCGGGCGCGCATCAGCTGCACCCGCAAGACGACGCCGGGCCTGCGCATGGCGGAAAAGGCCGCGGTGCTGCATGGCGGCGGCGTCAATCACCGCTTCTCGCTGTCCGATGCGGTGCTGATCAAGGACAACCACGTCGCCGCGGGCGGCGGCATCGCCGCGGTGCTGGAGGCGGTCAAGGCGCAGGCCTCCTACATGCTGAAGGTCGAGATCGAGGTCGACCGGCTCGACCAGCTTGCCGAGGTGCTGGAGACCGGCGGTGCCGATGTCGTGCTGCTCGACAACATGGACGTGCCGACCCTGCGCGAGGCGGTGGCTCTGGCCGCGGGCAGGGTGCTGCTGGAGGCCTCCGGCAATGTCGGCCTCGACCGGGTGGCCGAGGTGGCCGCCACCGGCGTCGACTTCATCTCCGCCGGGGCGCTGACCCATTCGGCGCCGGTGCTCGATCTCGGGCTCGATTTCTGAGCGCTCACTCCGCGGCGAGGACCGGCGGCAATTCGTGCGCCCGGAAGCCCGGGTCGCGCAAAGCCGCGGCGCGGCCCGCAATGGCGCGTCGATACAGCGCCTCGTAATCGTCGATCATGCGATCGAGCGAGAACAGCCGTTCGGCGCGGCGCCGCGGCACGTGACGCGGGATCGCCATGGCGGCCCGCGCCGCCGCTGCCAGCGCGCGGGCATCCTCGGCCGGGGCCAGGCGTCCGGCCTCGCCCAGCACCTCGCGCACCGCGCCCATGTCGGTCGCCGCCACCGGCAGGCCGCAGGCCATCGCCTCGACCGCGGCCAGCCCGAAGGGTTCGTCCCAGTGCGGCGTGAAGAGCAGCGCCGAGGCCCGCCCCAGCGCCCGGGCCAGATCGGCGCCGGAGAGATGGCCGCCATAGCGCACCGCGCCGCCCAGCCGGGGCGCCACTTCGGCGCGGAAATAGGCGTCGTCCTCGATCACGCCGTAAAGCGTCAGCGGCAGCCCGGCGCGGCGCGCCGCCTCGGCGGCGAGATGCGGCGCCTTGGTCGCCGTGATCCGCCCGGCCCAGACCAGCGTCCCGTCGCCCTCGGCCCGGAACGGCCATTGCGCGAGGTCGATGCCGTTGGGCACCACATGCGCCTCCTCCGGAGCGCCCTCGGGCCACCAGACGTCGCGCTGCCGCTGCGAGCAGATGGTGAAGCGCGACCAGGGGGCGGCGCCGTCGCGCACCGCGCGGTGCAGCGGATCGAAGGGCGGCACGTGCAGCGAGGTCAGCATCGGCAGCCGATCGCGGCGCGCCAGCCGCGCCGGGTAGCGGTGCAGCGAATTGTTGTGGATCACGTCGAACCCGCCGGCGGCGAGGCGGGGCAGCGCCGCCGCGAAGGTGGCGTCCTGAAAGGCCACGTATTCCGTGCTGCCGCGCCATTCGTGCCAGGGCCAGACCGCGTCGGCATGGCGCGCGACCAGCGGCACCAGTGGCACGTCGACTGCGCTGTCGCCCGGCGCGAACAGCGTCACGTCGTGGCCGCGCGCCTGCAGGCCGTGCACCAGATGGTAGCAATGCGCCTCCATACCGCCCCGGAAGGGACGGCCCACCGGGTTGCGGATATGGCCGATCACCGCGATGCGTAAGCGACGGGTCATTCCGCGACGTAGCGCACCAGCGCCTGTTCCGCGTGCCAGAGCTCGCGCCCGCGCTCCTTGGTCGACATCTGCGCCACCCGGTCGGCCTCGAGCTGATCGAGCACCCGGCGGGTATTGGCATAGGCCATTTCGGGACGCTGCCGGCAGAGGGCGAAATCACCCTCGTCGGGTTCGCGGCAGATGTGCAGCGCGCCGTCCTCCTCGGCGATCAGGCCCATCATCTTGAAGCCGTGCAACCAGTGGCCCATCGTGCGCTCGCCCCATTTCGAGGCGAAGACCTCGGAATTGCGCAGCACCGAGCGCAGGTGGTGGATCGGCGGCATGCAATGGTCGTGGTGCTGGTGGTAGACCTTGGCGCCCTTCATCCACCACAGGCCGAGCCCGCGTTCCGAGATGCTGCGGCCGAAATCGGTATCCTCGCCGCCATAGCCGTAATAGCGCTCGTCGAACTTGCCCGACCGCGCCCAGTCGTCGCGGTGCAGGGCGAAGTTCAGCGACCAGAAGCAGCGGTAATCCTCGCAGGCCAGCAGGCCCTCCTTGGGCGGGGCCCGGCGGTCGGAATGGCGCTCCGCGCGGGCCTCGAAGGCGGCGTAGTCGAGCCCGCCATCGGCCGCCCCGGCGGGCAGGTAGGCGACCTCGCCCATGACGATGCCGCGGCCCGGGGTGGCGGCCACCGCCACGTCGGCGATGTAATCGGGATGCGGGATGCAATCGACGTCGATGAAGGCCAGCACCGCGCCCGTGGCCGCGTCGGCCACGGTGTTGCGCGCGGCGGCCAGCGGCAGCTGCCCGTCGGGCCGGGTGACGCGGATCTGGCGCACCGGGAAGGAGGTGGCGGGCAGCGCGTCGTAAAGCGCTTCCTGCATGACGCCGATGATCAGCTCGCGCGGCTTCTGGCGCTGCGCTTCGAGCCCGCGGACCACGTTGGCAAGATGGGCCTCGCGGCCGGCGGCGATGGTGAGAGCGGTGACGTCAGGCATGGGTCTCGAGGGTCCTTTCCGGAGCAGTTTCGGGGTCGGTCTGCCAGAGCGAGGTGGCCAGCGCATCGAGCCAGGCGGCGGCGCGGCGGGCGGCGTCGGGGCGGATCAGCCGGCGCTGGCGGTCGGGGTCGTGCCCGGCCCGCACCTGCGCCACCGCCTCGCGCCAGCGATGCGCCGAGGCGGGCAGCGCGGGGAGGTGCAGCGCCGCCCCGGCGCGGGCCAGCGCCTCGGCCTTGGCCACCTGTTCGTCGAAGTAGCGCCATTCCGGCACCGCGATCCACGGCTTGCCGGCGGCCAGCAGCTGCGCCGCCGTGGTGTTGCCGGTGGAGGCCACGACGAGGTCGGCCGCGGCGATGAAATCGGCGGCGTTCTCCACCCAGCCGCGATGCTCGAGGTTGCGCGGCGGGGTGGCGTGCCACTCGCGCTGCACCGCGCCGATGGTGATCCAGCGCATCGCGGGAAAGCTGCGCGCGGCGACGCCGAGCGGCGCCTCCGGCATGCCGTTGCCGCCGCCGCCCGAGATCGCCAGCGCCACCTCCTCGCCCTCGGCGAGGCCCAGCCGGCGGCGCGCGACGGCCCGGTCCGGCAGGCCACAATCGATGCCGAGACCGCCGGCAAAGAAGGTCTTGGCTTGCATCGCTTCGTCCCAGTCGGGCTGGGCCAGCGCCGCGTCGAACGGCGCGAGCAGGCCCGCCGCGCCGTCATAGGCGGCGCGGTGGCCGGGATCGCTCCGGTCACCGTGCTGCAGCACCTTCACATGCGGCACCGAGCAGATGCGGGCGAGCTGCGCGATCTCGGCCGAGACGTCGCAGACCATCAGCGCCGGGTCGGCCTGCCAGAACCAGGTGGTGATCTCGGCCATCGCCTCGCGGATGGTGCGCCAGCCCAGCGGCGCGCAATGCAGCGTCTCGGGCGTGGCGATCCGGTCGAGCGCCGCGGGCGCCGGGCCCTCGGGCTCGAAGAGCGACGGGATGCGGGCGATCTCGGCGGTCTCCGGCAGCGCCGGGAAAATCTCCGGCCGGGCGCAGAAGATCCGTACCGGGCGGTCGGGCGGCAGCGCGTGGACCAGCGCGGCGACGCGCTCGGCATGGCCGCGGCCCTGGTGGTGGACGAAGAAGCCGATCGGCCGGGCGCGGCCGGGCGCGGAGGCGAAGTCACGCATGGGTCACGCTCCCCGCCGGGCGCGGGCGGGCGGCCAGCCCGAAGCGCGCCAGGCCGTCCAGCACCCCGTCGGCAAAGGCCCAGTCCGACCGATGCGCGTGGTCGAGCCCGGCCAGCCCGTCGAGATCGTCGAGCGCATTGGCCGGCAGGATGGCCCGGGCGAAGCCGGTGAGCATGTCGGCATCGTTGCCGCTGTCGCCCGCCACCACGCAGTCCCGCTCGGCAAGACCGCGCCGGGCCGCCTCGAAACGGATCGCGTTGGCCTTGCCCGCGGCCGCGGGCAGCAGGTCGATGAACTTGCCGTGCGAGGCCACGACGCGCAGCCCGGGAAAGTCCGGGACAAGCTCCGCGGCGAGTTCCGCGGCCTCCGCCGCGCTGCCGAAATAGCTGAGCTTCCAGCGCCGCTGCTCGTACTCCGCCTGCGGCGCCAGTCCGGTCCGCGCCAGGCGCCGCGCCAGCGCGTCGCGCGGCCAGTCCAGCCGCGCCGCGTAATCGGCGCAGAGATCGAGCCGGCCGCGCGGCCCCCAGCGCCAGATCTCCGAGCCGCAGGAGGTGATGAAGAGGTCCGGATCGGGCAGCTGCCATGCCGCGAGGACGCGGCGCGCCTCGGTGAGCGACCGGCCGGTGGCCACCGCGAAGCGCAGCCCGGCGGGGCGGTTCCGCGCCCATTCGGCGAAGCGCGCCGCCGCCGCGGCATCGCCGGTCAGCGTGCCGTCGATGTCGCAGACCACCATCGCCGCGTCCGGCGCGGCGCTGTTCGCCGGCGCCGCCGCCGTGTCGCGCCCGGCGCCGAGCCCTGCGATGACGCGGGCGACATCGGCGGCCCAGCGGTGCCAGTCGAAGGCCGTCTGCGCGACCTTCTGCGCCGCCCGCGCCCGCGGCGCCCGCAGATCGTCCTCCAGCGTGACCAGAAGCGCCGACGCGATGGCGTCGGGATCCTCGGGATCGATCAGCTTGCCCGCGCCGATGGTCCGGACGATGTCGATCGGGCCGCCATTGCGGGTCGCGACCACCGGAACCCCGGATTGCGCCGCCTCGATCAGGGTCAGGCCGAAGGGTTCGTGATGCGCCGGGTTGCAGAACACCCCGTCCTCCGCCGCCAACCGGTAGAGCGCCGCGACATCGCCGCCGTCATGGCGTCGCGGCAGCGCCACGCGGCCCCAGAGATCGTGCCGGTCGACGCGGTCGAAGAGATCGCGGATCACCGCATCCTGTTCCGCGCCGTTGCCCTCGATGCCGCGCCGCAGTCCGGCCAGGATCACCAGGTTGGCCCGCGCCTGCAGCGCCTCGGAGCGCCCGTAGGCCTCGACCAGGGCGGCGAGGTTCTTCTTCCGGATCGGGCGCGCGATGGCGAGGATGACGGGCTTGTCGGGCTCGCTCAGGAACGGCGCGATCAGCCGGCGGGCCCGCGCGGCATCGCCGCCCGGGCGCAGCACGATGCCGGGATTGATGCGGTGCACGCGGCCCTCGGCCTCCGCGCAATAGGCGGGAAGCTGGCGCTCCGCCTCGTCGCGCGAGGAGGCGACGATGGCCGGGGCGGCGGCGATGGCCCGGCCTTCGCGGGCGATGCGCCGCGCCAGCGCCGGCGCGGGCGTCCGGCCCGCGCTCTTTTCCAGCCCCAGCGAATGGCTGGAATAGATCCACGGAATGCCGAAGCGCGCCTCGGCGGCGGCGGCAAGCTCGGCGGCATCGGCGAAATGGGCGTGGATGACGTCCGGACGCCGCGCCGGATCGGCCAGCATCGCGAGCAGCGCCTGGCGCAGCGCCGGAAGCTCGGCCTCCAGCGCCTCCTTGCTGAGATAGGCGGTGCGCGCCGTGCGCAGCCGCCGGATCGTGCAGCCCGGCGCCACCGTCTCCTCCGCCCGGGCATAGGCGGCGCCGAGGTCCGGCGCTTCGATCAGACGCGTGACGATGTCGACATGGTCGATCTCGGAACGCTGGGCCTGCGCCAGGGCGGCGCCCAGGACATAGGCGATGTGGCCCCCGGTATCTTCGGTCAGGCCGTAATCAATCGGCGGCGCCTTGAGGCAGCCGCCGAGAGCGATATGCATGACCCGCATGATACCCTCGTGACAACTGAAACTGGATGAGCGTCGGAGCCCGCGGCTCCGGTCGCCGAGGAAACCCCCCCCGGGCTGGCACGGTTCCCTCCCCCCCGTGCGCAGCCTATGTTCGGGGGGAACACGCCAACAGGACCAAGGACTTGACCCTCCCGTGATTCCCCATCGCTATGTCTTCGTCGGCGGCCTGCACCGCTCCGGCACCTCGCTGGTGGCGCGCATGATCGGCGCCCTTCCGGGGGTTTCCGCAATCGAGAATGCCCCGGTGCCGGAGAACGAGGGCGTCTACCTGCAGGGCGGCATTCCGCATACCCGGCGGCACGGCGCTCCGATGCATTTCGCCACCGATCCTGCGCAGCATCTCGTCGAGGGCTGTTGCCACGACCGCCGCGAGGTCCGCGACCGCATGGAGGCCGATTGGGCGCCCTGGTTCGCGGACGCCCCCTGGCGGGTCGAGAAATCGCCGGTCAACCTGACCCGGATGCGGCTCTACCAGCAGCTCTTCCCGCTGGCGCAGTTCGTGGTGGTGCTGCGGCACCCGCAAGCGGTCGCCTCGGCGGTGCGGAAATGGGTCGATGCCCCCGACGATGCGCTGATCGCGCACTGGATCGCGGCGCACCGGATCGTCGCCGGGGACCTGCCCTTCCTGCACGCCTCGCTGGTGCTGCGCTACGAAGACGTCGTCGCCGATCCCGGCAGGGTGCAGCGCATGCTGGCGGCCTATCTCGATACCGGCACCGCCGCGCCGCCCGAAAGGATCCGCGACGGCAATGCCGAGTACCGGCCCGCCGGCACGCTGGGGGAGGCGCAGGTGCCGGCGCTGGCGCGCTGGGGCTACGGCGCCGGCATGACCGTGCTCGGGAAATCGGTGGAGGTGGCGCACCCTCTAAACGCCGTCGCCGAGGCGGTGCGCAGCGCCGCGGAATGAGCGCCGCGCCGCCGCCGCGCGCCCCCGGTCAGCCGATCAAGTGCTGGCGCAGGAACCGCGTGCCGGGCGCCGCGCCGTCATTGGTCACCACCAGCAGCACCGTGGCGCGCGCGCCGAGGATGAAGTGGTGATGGCGCGACAGCGGCAGGGCCGCGAAGGCGGCGGGCGCCGGCAGGCCCTGCCGCGGCAGGATGACGTGGCCGAATTTCGGGTGCTGCGGATCGGGTTCGCGTTGGGTCTCGGCCAGGATGCGGCGGAACGTGGCGCGGCCGGGCCGCCAGCACGGGCGCAGCATGCCGTCCTCAAGGATCAGCGCGCTGCGGTCCAGCAGCAGCCGGGCGCCGAGATCGTTGGAGGCCAGGAGCCGCCCGTCGGGACGGGTGAGAAAGGCCGGCGCGCGGATTGTGGCGAGCACGTTCTCCTCCGCCGCGGTCGCCTCGCTGACCTTTTCCGAGACCAGCGCGGCCAGGCGCAGCGGACCGCGGATCGCCTCCAGCAGGCGCAGAGTCGGCGCCTGCACGTGCCCGTCGGCGCGCGGCCACATCCACACGAGGGCGGAGGATTTGCCCGGCGTGTCGAGCAGCCGGCAGCCCAGCCGGTAGGTGATGTCGTACTGCGCGTTCTGCGTGTAGAAGGCGCTTCTGCGCATGCCCGCCTCGTCGATGTAGTCGTAATCGACGAAGCGCCGCCAATGCGGGTTGGCGGCGGCCCAGATCACCGGCTCGGACACCGGGCCCCAGTCGCACAGTTCGGTATCGATCTCGGGGATCACCGAGGTGCGGCTGGTGAAGCTGTTGCCGGCGCGGTGATCGACCTGCGCGAGCTGCGAGCTGATCGCGCCGAGCAGGATTTCGGTGGCCGACTGGACCCGGTTCCAGCCGCGTGGATCGAGGGCCGCCGCGCTGATCGCCTCGAGCGCCCGATCCAGTCGTTGTCGAACCATTCGCGTCGACCCCCTGCCGTCCCCTGGGGTTGCGTCCCGGCCCAACATAACCTCGCGTCACGCGCGCGGCCCAGACCTTTTCGGCAGTTTCTCGCGCATGGCGCCGATCGGCGACAGTGCCGCCCGCGGCGGCGCCGCCGGGCGCCGGCTCAGTGCGCCGGCACCCCCTTGGCGCGCGCCAGCCGCTTCTGCGCGGCGATGCGGAACGGGGCGTTGGGTCCGCCATAGCCGTCGTAGCCCGGCGCCCGCTGCACGATCTCGGCGAACAATCCGCCGGCGAAGGCGCGGGAATAGAATTGCAGGAACTCCGCGCCCGCGGCGTCGCGGTCGTAGAGGATGTTGGCGGCGCGCAGCCGCGCCAGGCGCTCGGGCGCGAGGTCGAACCGGGCCGCCAGGTCGTCGTAGTAATTGCCCGGGATCGGCAGCACCGCAAAGCCGCGCTCGGCCAGCGCCGCGGCGGTGGCGAAGATGTCGTCGGTGGCCAGCCCGATATGCTGCACCGAGGCGCCGAAATTCTCCGCCAGGAAGCGGCCCGCCAGGGTGCGGTGGGTCTCGGCCCCGTTCAGCGTCACCCGCAATGCCCCGTCCGGGGCGGCCACCGCCTGGCTGCGCACCAGCCCGTCGGGATCGATCACGTCCACCATCGGCGCCTTCGCCATGTCGAAGAGCGTGGTGTAGAACAGCGTCCAACTCAGCATGTCCTCGTAGGACATGGTCTGGGCGATGTGGTCGATGCCGGCGATCCCGGCCGCGGTGGTCGGCCCGTCGCCGACCGGCACGAACTCGGTCTCCCAGACCCGGTCGAGCCCGCTCGTGGCGTCGATGAAATGCAGCACCGAGCCGCCCAGCCCCTGGATCGCGGGGATCTGGAGCTCGCCCGGCCCGGTGGGCTGGATGAAGGGCTCCGATCCCAGCGCCCGGGCGCGCGCCACGGTGTCGGCGGCCGAGGCGACCTGCAGGCCGATGGCGCAGATGCAGGTGCCGCGGGCGTTCCAGGCCGTTCCGGCATGGCCGCCGGTCTCGCGGTTGACGACGATGCGGGCGCCGTTCTGCTGCCAGAGATCGACGACCTTGCTGCGGTGGCGCCCGGCGCGCGCGAAGCCCAGCGTCGCCAGCAGCGACTCGAGCCGGGTCGCCTCCTCGCCCTGGGCCGCGAATTCCAGGAACGCCACCCCCTCGACCGCCACCGGCGGCGGCAGGCGGGGCGCGTCGGAGGCGATGTCGGGCTCGCGGCGGCGCACCTCGTCGGCCAGGGCCACCAGCGACCGGTAGCCGTCGCGCGCCACGCCGCGCGGGTTGGTGCCGCGGAACTGGTCGTTGAAGATCTCGAGGCTGAGCGGCCCGTCATAGCCGGTGGCCATCACCGCGCGCAGGAACCGCGCCACCGGCAGGTCGCCCTCGCCCGGCATGTTGCGGAAATGGCGCGACCAGTAGAGCAGGTCCATCTCGATGGCGGGCGCATCGGCCAGCTGCACGAAGACGATCTTGTCGCCCGGGATCGACCGGATCGATTCCGGGTCGATGCCGCGGCCCAGCGTGTGGAAGCTGTCGAGGATGATGCCGACATTGGCGTGATCGGCCCGGCGCACGATCTCCCAGGCGTCGCGGTGGTCGTTGACGTGGCGGCCCCAGGCCAGCGCCTCGTAGCCCAGGGTGATGCCGCGGGCGCGGGCGACCTCGCCCAGCTCGGCCAGGTCGTCGGCGGCCCGGTCGATGCCGCCGAGGCTCTCGGGATGCACCGACGAGCAGATCAGCATCCGGTCGCAGCCCAGCTCGCCCATGACGTCGAACTTGCGCCGGGCCCGGTCGAAGGCCTTGGCGCGCAGCGGCGCCGGCAGGCATTCGAAGTCGCGGAACGGCTGGAACAGCATCACCTCGAGCCCGCGTTCGCGGATCATCCGGCCGACCTCGGCCGGGCCGCCGTCATGGGCGATGAAATCCTGCTCGAAGATCTCGATGCCGTCGAAGCCCGCCGCGGCGATGGCGTCGAGCTTTTCCGGCAGGGCGCCGGAGATCGAGACGGTGGCGATGCCGGTTTTCATCGCGGGATCCTCATTCCTGCAGGTCGGCGCGCAGCCGCGCCTCGTCGAGGGGCGCGCCGGCGAACAGCTCCCAGGCATGGACGCCCTGGTAGAAGAACAGCTCCCAGCCCGAGACCAGGTCGAGCCCCGCCGCTTCGGCATCGCGCATGAAGAGCGTGTCGCGCGGCGTGTAGACGGCGTCGAAGGCCCAGGCCGCCCCGGCCATCGCCGCCGCCGGCAGCGGCGAGCCGCCGCGCCCGTCCATGCCGAGGGGCGTGCAGTTGATCAGCCCCGCCGCCCCGCTGGCGGCCTCGGCGGCGTCCGAGCCCACCGCCACGGCGAGGTCGGGAGCGGCCCGGCGCAGTTCCGCGGCCAGCCGCTCGGCCTTGCCGCGGTCGCGGTCGACGAGCCGGATCTCGGTGCCGCCGAGCGCCACCAGCGCGAAGGCCACGGCGCGCCCGACGCCGCCGGTGCCGATCATCAGCACCGGGCCCGGCGCGGTCTCGCCGCGCATCCGGCGGTAGGCGGCGGCAAAGCCGGTGAAGTCGGTGTTGTGGCCTTCCGGGCCCTCGGGCCCGAAGATCACCGTGTTCACCGCCCCGACCCGCGCCATCAGCGGATCGGCGACCCGCACCCGGTCGGTGACCCGTTCCTTGTAGGGGTAGGTCACGTTGACGCCGCGATAGCCGCCGCTCCGGCAGGCCTCGAAGACGGCGTCGAAATCCTGGCCCATTTCCGGCGGGATCAGCGAGGCGTAGCGCACCTCCATGCCGCTCTGGCGGCCGGCCAGCCGATGCAGCAGCGGCGAGCGCGAATTGTGGATGTGATCGCCGATCAGGCCGAGCTGCAGCACGCGGTTGCGGTCCAAGGTGGTCATTGCGCCCCCTTTGCGCGCCCCAGGCGCTGTTTCAGGATTCGCCAGAGCGGCGTCTGGCCGACGAAGATCAGGATCACCGCGAGAAACAGCGCGAGGCTCAGCGGCGAGGTCACGATGCCCTCGAAGAAGCGGCCCAGATCCTCGCGTTCGGAGATGATCGCCCGGCGCCAGTTGTCGTCGAGCAGGCGCGACAGGATCACGCCGAGGATCACCGGCCCGAGCGGGTAGCCGTAGAGCCGCATGAAGTAGCCGAAGACCCCGAAGCCCAGCATCCAGTAGACGTCGGTGATGGCGTTGTTCACCGCGTAGGCGCCGACCACCGAAAGGAGCATGATCAGCGGGATCAGCACGGCGCGCGGCATCTCGACGATCTTGGTGAAGAGCTTGATGCCGGTCAGGCCGAAGATCAGCATGAAGATGTTGGCGGTCACCAGCGCGCCGAGAATGAACCAGAACATGTCGGGCTGGTCGATCATCAGCATCGGGCCGGGGTTGAGGCCGTGGATGAACAGCGCGCCGATCATGATCGCGGTCACCGCGTCGCCGGGGATGCCCAGCGTGATCATCGGGATGAAGGCGCCGCCCACGGCCGCGTTGTTGGCGGTCTCGGGGGCCACCAGACCCTCGATGGCGCCGTCGCCGAAGCGCCGCTCGGGCTTCTTGGTGACGCGCTTGGCGTGGTCGTAGGCCATCAGCGCCGCGATGTCGCCGCCGGTGCCCGGCAGGGCGCCGATGATCACCCCGATCGACGAGGTCTGCAGCGACAGCGGCAGGTGCTTCCGCACGGTGTCCCAGCGCGGCACGATGCGGTCGATCTTCTGCTTGATCGCCGGCGCGTCGAGGTGGTGCAGCTGGGCCAGCGCCTCGGAGACGCCGAACATGCCGATCATCACCGCGATGAAGGACACGCCGCCGCGCAGGATCGGCTGGTCGAAGGTGAAGCGCTCGGTGAAGGTCAGGGGATCCATGCCGACCGCGCCGATGGCGATGCCGAGCGCGCCGGCGAAGATGCCCTTGGTCAGGCTGCCCTGGCTCAGCGAGCCCACCAGCAGGATGCCCAGCACGGCCAGCAGCATGTAGTCGCGCGGCTGGAAGGTCAGCGCGAAATCCGACACCGCAGGCGCGGCGAGGGCCAGGACCGCGATGCCCACGAAGCCGCCCAGGAAGGACATCACCGTGGTGATGCCGATGGCCTCGCCGGCCTCGCCGCGCTGCGCCATCGGGTAGCCGTCCATCGCCGTGGCGATGGCCGAGGGCGCGCCGGGGATGTTCAGCAGGATCGCCGTGCGCGAGCCGCCATAGACCCCGCCGAGGAAGATGCCGATCATCAGCGAGATCGCCGGATAGACGTCCCAGGAGAAGGTGAAGGAGATCAGGATCGACACCGCCATGGTGACCGAGAGGCCCGGGATGGCGCCGACATAGACCCCGGCGAAGGTGCCGAGCCCGACCAGCAGCAGGAGTTGCGGCTGGGTGAAGACGGTGAAGAAGGCGAGCGCGGCATCCATCACGCGGATCCTCCGGAAACCAGGTTGCGCAGGAGCTGCAGGAGCTCGCCCTCGGGGACGATGCCCTGGGGCATCAGCACGGTGAAGACGATGCGGAAGATCACCCAGACGAGGAGCAGGCTGCCGAGCGCCACGGTGACGGTGAAGCCCCAGGAGCGCCGCGACAGCAGCTTGATCGCCACGATCAGGAACAGCGCCGAGGTCGGCAGGAAGCCCAGCGGCCGCAGCACCAGCGCGTAGAGCACCAGCAGCACCGCCATGATCAGCACGACCGGGGGCAGAATGTCGCGGCCGACGCTCTCGGCGCGTTGCAGCGGCAGCTTCAGGGTGCGCCAGAGCACGAGCCCGGCGGTGACCAGCATCACCAGCGTGGTCGCCATCGGCACCGACCCGGCGCCGGACAGCGCGTCGAAGCCGGAAATGCCGTAGGCCTGCCAGAGCAGCACCGCGCTGGCCAGCGTCAGCAGCACCGCGAAGAGCGCCTCGCCGGGGCGGCGGTGGGTCTCGCTCTCGATCGGGGCGGCGTCGGAGACGCGCTCGGGTTCGGGTCTGGGGGAAATGTCCGTCTGGTCGCGTCGCATCGCGCGCCTCCCGTCGAACTGGAATGAAAGCATGCCGGGCCCCGCGGGAGCGGGCGGGGCCGCGGCTGCGGGCCGGGCGCAGGGCCCCGCCCGCCGGGTCGGACCGGTCCCGCGGCGCGGGACCGGCCGGCCGGTCACTCGGCCGGCTTGGCGATGCCGAACTCTTCCGGGCTGGCCTTGGTCAGGCCGGCATCCTGCATCAGCCAGGCGGTGGTCTGCTGCCAGTTGGTCAGGAAGTCCTCGGCTTCGGCGCCGGAGATATTCATCACCTCGTAGGCGCGGTTCTCCATCAGCTGCTGGAAGTCCTCGGTCTCGGCGGCCTGGCTGTAGGCGTCGGTCAGCTTGGCGACCACGTCCTCGGGCGTGCCCTCCTTGACGAAGACGCCGAAGAACGGGCCCCAGGGCAGGTAGGTGTCGAAGCCCTCGTTGAACGCGACCACCGGCTGCACGTCGGGCAGCTGCTCCACCGGTTCCTCGGTGAACACCGCGAGCGGCTTCATGTTGCCGGCGCGGATGCCCTCGATGGCGGCGCCGAGCACCGCCGGCATCACGTCGATGGCGCCGCCCTGCAGCGCGGTGAGCGCCGGGCCGTCGCCGTCATAGGGCACGAAGGTCGCGTCGAGCTCGCCCTCGACCGCCTGGATCATCGCGGTCACCACCGAGGGCAGGCCGCCGGGACCGGTGGAGCCGAAGCGCAGCTCGCCCGGGTTCTCCTTGGCATAGGCGATCATGCCGGCATAGTCGTCGAACGGCGCGTCGGCGCCGGCGACCAGCACCGGGATGCCCATGGCCAGCACGTTGACCGGAGTGAAGTCGCCGTAATCCTTGTCGCCGAGGCCCATGACCTTGTAGAGCAGCGGGTTCTCGGCGCCCATCAGCAGCGTGTAGCCGTCGGCATCCTGCCCGGCCACGTGGTTCAGCGCGATGGCGCCGACGCCGCCGGTCATGTTCTGCATCACCACGGTGCCGCCCAGCACCTCCTCGGCGGCCGGGGTCACGGCGCGCATCACGGTGTCGGTGGAGCCGCCGGCCCCCCACTGGATGATGCCCTGGATTTCCTTGGCCGGGTAATCCTGCGCCAGCGCGCCGGTGGCCGCGAGAACAAGCGCCGAGGCGGCGCCAGCGAAGTATTTGGTCATGTGGTCCTCCCTAGGATCCGTCGAAACCGAAGCATTCGATGGTCTCACTATCGAGGTGGGCGAACGTAACGTCAAATACCCAGATCTCGGGATCATTAACCTGATGTTATGCCCGCGACGGCGCCACCGGGGCCGCCGCGGCGGCCGCGCGCAGCTCGCGCCGGAACTCCGCCAGCGCCGCCTCGCCGAAGCTTGACAACCTGCGGCCGGTCTTCTGGAGCGCGTAGAGCGTGACCTCGCCGGGCTCCGCCAGGGGCCGCCGCACCAGCCCCGGAAGGTAGACCTCGGCGACCGAGACGGCGTCGATCACCGCCACGCCCAGGCCGTGCCGCACGAAGCTCACGACGGTCTGCGCGAAGCGGCCGCGCAGCGAGTAGGTCGGCGCCAGACCGGCGCGCAGGAAGGGCGCCGCCATCTGCGCGCCGTAGGGATCCTCGGGGTCGACGCCGACCATCGGCTCGGCGGCAAGGTCGTGGACGGAAACCACGCTCCGGGCGGCCAGATGGTGGCCCTCGGGCAGGATCGCCACCAGCGGCGCCCCGGCGATCTTCTCGGCCGTCAGGCCTGGATTGCGCAGCGCCGAACTCATCACCACGAACTCGCCGCGGTCGAGCAGCAGGTAGTCGAGGGTCTCCTCGATCTTGAGGATGTTGAGGTCGATATAGAGCGCCGGGTAGCGCTGCCGCAGGGTGCGGATGGCGCGCGCCGCGACGAAGTTCGCCACCGAGGGCGCGGCGGCGATGGCGAGCCGCACATCCTCGCCGCGGTCGAGCGAGGACAGCGCCGCCTGCAGGTTCTCCACGCCCTTGTAGACCTCGCGGATCTGGTCAAAGACCGGGCCGGCCTCCACCGCCGGCACGAACAATCCGCCCTGGCGCTCGAAGAGCCGCAGCCCCAGCGATTCCTCGGTGTGCTTCAGCAGCCGGCTGATCCCGGGCGCCGAGACCCCGAGGTGATCGGCGGCGCCGCTGATCGTGCCGCGCAGCATGACCGCGCGGATGACCTCGATCTGGCGCAGGGTAATCTCGCGCATCCTCGTTCCTCCAGGCGATCACCATGCCGCGCCCGAGGGTCGGGGAAAAGCGCCCCGGCATTCCGACCGCAGCGCTCGGGAATGGCGGGGAACGAATGTCCCTGCTGCCGGGTTTCGGCGTCGGACCGGGAGCCCCGGTCCTCGCCATCCGCATCGACGTATCTCATCCGCAGAGGGGCAACCATGTCCGATCAGAAGCGCGCACAGCAAACCGACGCGGCGCACAAATTCGACGCCCGGGGCACCGGCGGGGAATACCACCAGCACGCAACCGGCGACGCCCCCCGCCTGACCACCTCGCAGGGCGTGACCATCGCCGACAACCAGAACAGCCTGAAGCCCGGCCAGTCCGGTCCGACGCTGCTGGAAGACTTCGTGATGCGCGAGAAGATCTTCCATTTCGATCACGAGCGCATCCCCGAGCGCGTCGTGCATGCCCGCGGCTTCGGCGCCAAGGGCACCTTCGAATGCACCCGCGACCTGAGCGACATCACCCGCGCCGCGCCGTTCCAGAAGAAGGGCAAGACGACCGAGGTCTTCGTGCGCTTCTCCACCGTCGCGGGTTCCAAGGGCTCGCCCGACCTCGCCCGCGACGTGCGCGGCTTCGCCACCAAGTTCTACACCGACGAGGGCAACTGGGACCTCGTGGGCAACAACATCCCGGTCTTCTTCATTCAGGACGCGATCAAGTTCCCCGACCTGATCCACGCCGCCAAGCCCGAGCCGGATACCGGCTTTCCGCAGGCCCAGACGGCGCACGACAATTTCTGGGATTACATCTCGCTGACCCCGGAAGCGATGCACATGGTCATGTGGATCATGTCCGACCGCACCCTGCCGCGCTCCTTCTCGACGATGGAGGGCTTCGGCGTGCACACCTTCCGCTTCGTCAATGCCGAGGGCAAGTCGACCTACGTCAAGTTCATCTGGAAGCCGCATCTCGGGCTGCAATCGAAGGTCTGGAACGAGGCGGTGAAGACCAACGGCGCCGACCCCGACCGCCATCGCCGCATCACCTGGGAGGAGATCACCACCGGAATGCCGCCGAAATGGGACCTGGCGGTGCAGATGTTCGACCAGGACTTCGCCGACAGCTTCGACTTCGACGTGCTTGATTCGACCAAGCTGATCCCCGAAGAGGTGCTGAAGCCCGAGGTTATCGGCACCATGACGCTCGACCGGGTGGTGGACAACTTCTTCGCCGAGACCGAGCAGGTGGCCTTCTGCACCCAGAACGTCGTGCCCGGCATCGACTTCACCGACGATCCGCTGCTGCAGGGCCGCAACTTCTCCTATCTCGACACCCAGCTGAAGCGTCTGGGCGGGCCGAACTTCACCAAGATCCCGGTCAACCAGCCGAAGGGCTGCCCGGTGGCCAACTTCCAGCAGGACGGCCACATGCAGACCGACCAGCACATCAGGGGCCGGGTGAACTACGAGCCCAACGGCTGGGACGAGGGCCCGCGCGAGGACCCGCTGAAGGGCTATTCCAGCTTCCCCGCCCGGGTCGAGGGCGAGAAGGCGCGGCTGCGGCCCGAGAGCTTCAACGACCATTACAGCCAGGCCCGGCTGTTCTACATCAGCCAGACCGAGGTGGAGCAGAACCACATCCGCGACGCCCTGGTCTTCGAATTGTCGAAATGCGAGATGGAGGCGGTGCGCAAGCGCGTGGTCTCGCATCTGCTCAACATCGACCAGAAGCTCGCCCAGGGCGTGGCTCAGGGCATCGGCCTGAAGGACCTGCCGGAGCCGGCCCCGGCGGCGCAGCCGACGCGCACCGACCTCAAGCCGTCTCCGGCGCTCAGCATCGTCGAGAACGGCCCCGACAGCTTCAAGGGCGGGGTGATCGGCGTGCTGGTCTCCGACGGGGCCGATGCGGACCTGCTGAACGGGCTGAAATCCGCGGCCGAGGCCGAGGGCGCCAAGCTCAAGATCGTGGCGCCGCAGATCGGCGGCATCAGCGACAGCGCCGGCACCCACTGGGAGGCCGACGAGAAGGTCGATGGCGGCCCGTCGGTGCTGTTCGACGCGGTGGCGATCGTGCCCGGCAAGGACAGCGCGGCCGAGCTGGCGGGCATGCCCACGGCGCGCGATTTCCTGTCCGACGCCTTCGCGCATTCGAAGTTCATCGCCATGGCCCCGGCGGCGAAGGGCCTGGCCGAGGCCTGCGGGCTCTACAGCAAGCTCGATGGCGGCTGCCCGGCGCTCACCGCCGGCAAGGACGCCGAGAGCTTCGTCGCGCAATGCCGCAAGCTGCGCTTCTGGGAGCGCGAGACCGCGGCGTGATCCCGGGCGGCCCGGCGCGGCTGCGCCGGGCCGCGCTTTGTCAGGCCTGCCGCAGGACCGGCAGCCAGCCGAGCGAGTCCTCGGTCGGACCGTCGGGGCGGTACTCCGCCCCGACCGGCGCCTGCCAGCCCAGATCCCGCAGCGTCCGCATCACGTGACGGTAATCGACCTCGCCGTGATCCGGCGCGCCGCGGTCGGGCACCGCGGCGATCTGGACATGGCCGGTCAAGGGCAGGAAGCGCCGCAGCCGGCGGGTCAGGTCACCCGACAGGATCTGGATGTGGTAGCAATCGAACATCATCCGCAGGTTCGGCGCGCCGATCTCGGCGATCAGCTCCGCCGCCTGCTCGGCGCTCTGCAGGTAGTAGCCGGGCGCGTCGCGCGGGTTGAGCGGCTCGATCAGGATGGTGCGTCCCGCGGCCCGCGCCCGCCCGCTCGCATAGGTCAGGTTCTCGACATAGGCGGCATGGGCGGCCGGCCCCGCGGCCACCCCGGCCATGACGTGGACATGTGCGGCGCCGATCTGCGCGGCATAGTCGAGCGCGGCGTCGATGGCCTCGCGCGCCTCGACCTTGCGGCCAGGCAGCGCCGTGAGCCCGTTCTCGCCGCCCGCCGCGTCGCCGCGTGCGGTGTTGAGCCCCAGCATCGGCAGCCCGGTCTCTTGCAGCGCCGCGCGCACCGCCTCGACCGGCTCGGCGTAAGGCCAATGGCATTCCACCGCATCGAATCCCGCCCGGTGCGCCGCCCTGATCGCGTCGGGCAGCGGCCGGTCGGTCCAAAGGAAACCAAGATTGGCGGAGAACCGCATCCCCCCTCCCCTCACCTGCCCGCGCAAATCCGCGCGGCGACAGGCCTTCCCCGCCGCACCCGGCGGCCGCATCCGCGACGCGCCGCCATCTCAGCCCTCGCCGGGAAGCGTCAGGCCTGCCGCGCGGGCATAGACCTTGGTCACCGCCGCGTCGTCCTCGCGGCCGAGCCCCATCCCCACCGCGGCGACGAATTGCTGCAGCGCGGCCGCCGCGACCGGGATCGGCAGCGCCGCGCCCCGGGCCATGTCGCCGACGATGGCGAGGTCCTTGGTCCAGATCTCCACCGCCGAATGCGGGGTGTAATCGCCGTCGCGCACATGCGGGCCGCGATTCTCCAGCATCCAGCTGCTGCCGGCGCAATGCGGGATCACCGCCATCACCTGCGCCGGGTCGAGCCCCTGGCTGAGACCGAAGGCCAGCGCCTCGCCCATGACGGCGATATGCACCCCGGCAAGAAGCTGGTTCACCGCCTTCATGGCGCTGCCGAGACCCGGCGCGCGGCCGATCTCGAAGACATGTTCGGCGCAGGCATCGAGCACCGGGCGCGCCGCGGCAAAGGCCGCCTCGCTGCCCGCGGCGAGGATCGAGAGCCGCCCCTCCACGGCCCGCGCCGCGCCGCCGGAAATCGGCGCGTCGAGATAATGCAGGCCGCGTTCTGTGCAGGCCTCGCCCATGCGCCGCGCGAAGTCCGGCGGCACGGTGGCGCAGCCCAGGATGGCGGTGCCGGGCCGCAGGCGGGGCGCGATGCCCTCGGCGCCGAAGAGCACGGCCTCGGTCTGGGCGGCGTTCAGCACCACGACCACCACCGCGTCGAGCGCAGGCGCCGCGTCGGCGAGCGCGCCCTCCGCCCCTCCCGCGGCCCGGAACCGCGCCTCCGCCGCGGCGTCGAGATCGACGCCCAGCACATGATGACCGGCGGCAAGCAGCGCCGTCGCCATGCCGTATCCCATCGACCCGAGGCCGATCACCGCGACCCTTGCTCCTGCCATGGCACCCCGTCCCCCCGCATCCGGACCGAGCGTTCCGCAGGCCGCGCGGCGGGTCAAGCCCGGCGGCCGCGCGGGACGGCTCCGCCCGGCGGTGCGGCGCGGCCCCTGTCCGCCTCCTCCGGCGCCGCCCCGCCGCGCCCCGAGGCGGGCGCATCGGTGGCGATCTCGGCGAGGTCGTCGGGCAGGTGGTCGAGATGCGCGCCGAGCGCCGCGCGGAAGGCCGCGACGTCGCGCGCCAGCAGCGCGGCGAGGATGGCAGCATGCTGCTCCAGCGCCCGGTCGCGGTTGGCGCGCTTGCGCGAGGCGAGGAACCGCGCGCGCCAGAGGCGGGCCAGATAGGCCCGATGGGTGCGCGCCAGCGACGCGTTCTGCGAGGCCTCGGCGATGGCGCTGTGGAAGGCCATGTCGCGCTCGAAGGATTCGATCCGCCCGGCCTCGGGAAAGCTCTCTTCCATGCGCGTGGCGGCGGCCGCCACCGCCGCCAGCCCGGCCGCCGTGGCATGGCGACAGGCCAGCTCGCCCGAGAGCCGCTCCAGCGCGATCAGCACCTGCCCCTGATCGTAAAGCTCCTTTGCCGAGGGGTTGGCCACGACCGGGCTGCGCGACGGGCGCAGCTCCACCAGCTCCTCCTTGGCGAGGATGCGGATGGCCTCGCGCATCGGGGTGCGGCTGACGCCCATCTCGGCGGCGTGGTCGCGCTCCTTGATCGGCGCGCCGGGCGCCAGCGCGCCGCGCAGGATGGCGCGCCGCAGGTGCTGCGCGATGGTTTCGGGAAGGTTGGGGCCCGCCATCCGTCGGTCTCCGTGAAGCTGCCGCACCGCGCGCGCCGCGCGGATTTGGTATACCGAACCCCGCCGGCCGGGCGAAAGGGCTATGCCCGCGATTTCCGCAGGCGGCCTGCCGCGCCGTTGGCCGCCGCCGGCCCGCGAGGCCGCCATTCCCGCAGGACCGCCTTTGTCGGGATCGGCCCGCCGAAACGCCCCGATCCGGCGCGCATCCCGTTGACCGCGCACGCGAAACGTCGGAGGAACGGGGGATGAGATTGAACGGCAAACGCGCCTTCGTGACCGCCGCCGGGCAGGGCATCGGACGGGCCATTGCCCTTGCCTATCTGCGCGAGGGCGCCCGGGTCGTGGCCACCGACCTGAAACCGGCGCTGCTGGATGGGCTCGAGGGCGCTGAGACCGCGGCGCTCGACGTCACCAACGGCGCCGCGCTGACCGCCGCGGTGCAGGCCGCGGCGCCCGACATCCTGGTGAACTGCGCCGGCTTCGTGCATCACGGCACCATCGCGGAGGCCACCGAGGACGAGTTCGACTTTGCCATCCGGCTCAACGTGAAAGCGCAGTTCACCGCGATCAAGGCCGCGCTGCCGGCGATGCTGGAGCGCGGCGCCGGGTCGATCATCAACATCTCCTCGGCCGCCTCCTCGATCATCGGCGCCCCCAACCGGGCGGTCTACGGCATGTCCAAGGCCGCGGTGATCGGCCTGACCAAGGCGGTCGCCATCGACTACGTCGCCCGCGGCATCCGGGTGAACGCCATCTGCCCCGGCACCGTGGAAAGCCCGTCGCTGCAGGACCGGCTGCGCGCCACCGGCGATTACGAGGCTGCCCGGCAAGCCTTCGTGGCGCGCCAGCCGATGGGCCGGATCGGCCGCGCCGAGGAGATCGCGCATCTCGCCGTCTATCTCGGCTCGGACGAAGCGAGCTTCACCACCGGGCAGGCGCATGTCATCGACGGCGGCTGGTCCTGCGGCTGATGGCCCCGCAACCGCATCCTCCGCACGCCATCCCGCAGCGCGAGAACCGCACCGGGTTCGGCGTCGCGATGATGGCGCTCGCGGTGATGCTGTTCACCGGCAACGACACCTCCGCCAAGTGGCTGGTGATGGCCGGCATCGCCGCCATCCAGGTGGTCTTCGTGCGCTACGCGGTGAACTTCCTGCTGGTGCTCGCGCTGTTCCTGCCGCGCGAGGGCCCCGGCATCCTGCGCTCCAACGCGCCCCGCGTGCAGGCCCTGCGCGCCTGCTGCCTGTTCGGCAGCACGATCTGCAATTTCACCGCGCTGCAATACCTGCCGATCACCGTGACCACGACGATCATGTTCGCCGGCCCCATCGCGGTGACGCTGCTGGCGATCCCGCTGCTGGGCGAAACGGTCGGCCTGCACCGGCTCGGCGCGGTCTGCGTGGGCTTCGTCGGGGTGCTGGTGGTGATGCAGCCCTGGGGCGCGGAGTTCCACCCGGCGATGCTGCTGGTGCTGATGGCGATGACCTTCGCCTCGCTCTACTTCATCCTGACCCGCAAGCTCGCCGGGGTGGACAGCAACGCCACCATGCAGATCTGGGCCTCGGGGCTGGCCACAATCTGCCTCGCGCCCTTCGCGCTCGCGGTCTGGCAATGGCCCGACCGGGCGGTGGACTTCATCCCGCTGGCGCTGCTCGGCGTGTTCGGCGGCGTCGGCCACATCCTCGCGACCTTCGCCCACCGCCTGGCCGATGCCTCGATCCTCGCCCCCATCGTCTACATCCAGATCGTCACCGCGGCGCTGGCCTCGATCCTCGTCTTCGGCAGCTGGCCCACCGCCTGGACGCTGCTCGGCGCCGCGATCATCGCGCTGGCCGGGCTCTACATCTGGCAGCGCGAGCGCGTGCTGGGGCGGCGGCGCGCCGAACTTGAAGCGGCGGGCCGGGTGGACTAAGTTAGGTTGGTCCGGTCGGGACAGGACCAGCGGAGCACCGTGATGAAGACCGTCAACATCCACGAGGCCAAGACCCACCTCTCGCGCCTCGTCGAGGCCGCCTCGAAGGGCCAGGGCTTCGTGATCGCGCGCGCCGGCAAGCCGCTGGTGCAGGTCTCCGGCGTCTCGGTGCCGGCGCCGCGGCGCATCGGCTTCCTGAAGGGCCGGATCGACGTGCCGGAGGATTTCGACCGCATGGGCGCCGACGAGATCGCTGCCGCCTTCGACGGGCGCGCGTGAACCTCCTGCTCGACACCCACATCCTGCTCTGGGCCGCCGCCGACCACCCGGCGATGAGCCGCGCCGCGCGCGACCTGATCGAGGATACGGGCAACACGCTGTGGTTCAGCGCCGCGAGCCTCTGGGAGGTGGCGATCAAGCGCGCCCTAGACCGGCCGGATTTCCGCACCGATCCCGGCGTCCTGCGCACCGGGCTGCTGCAGAACGATTACCGCGAGCTGGCGGTAGAGGGCGCCCATTGCCTGACCCTGGCCGCCCTGCCCCGGCACCACAACGACCCCTTCGACCGCATGCTGCTGGCCCAGGCCCTGGCCGAGGGGTTCGCGCTGGTCACCGCCGACGCGCAGCTGGCGCGTTACGACGGGCCGGTCGTGCCGGTCTGAGGCGCCTTGCGAAGGCGCGCCGGGCCGGTCCGACCGGCTCCGCTCATTCCGCGGCCCGGCCCGGTTGGGTGACCGGCGTGATCAGCGGCCGCCCGGCCAGGAAGGCCGCGATGTTGTCGCGCTGCAGCCGGCCCATCGCCGCCCGGGTGGCATGCGTGCCGGAGCCCTGATGCGGCTGCAGCGCCACCGTGTCGAGCGCCAGAAAGCGCGGGTCGATGCGGGGCTCGCCCCGGAACACGTCGAGCCCGGCCCCGGCCAGCCGCCCCTCCTCCAGCCGCTCCAGCAGCGCCGCCTCGTCGACCGTGCTGCCCCGCGAGATGTTGACCAGCACGCCGTCCGCCCCGAGCGCGTCGAGCACCTCGGCCGAGACGATGCCCTCGGTCTCGGCGCCCCCGACCACCGCCACCACCAGCACGTCCACGGCGCGCGCCAGCGCCACCGGGTCGGTCTGCCGGACCCAGCCCGCCGGCACCGGTTTCTCGCGCCGCGACCAGTAATGCAGCTCCGTCTTGAAGGCGGCGAGCCGGTCGGCGATCTCGCGCCCGATCCGGCCGAGGCCGAGGATGCCGATCCGCGCCCCGGTGAGCGAGCGGTTGAGCGCGAAGTCGACGCCGGTGGCCCAATGCCCGGCGCGGATATGCGCCTCGCCCTGCCTGAGGCAGCGCATCTGCGCCAGCAGCAGCGCCACCGCGAGGTCGGCCACGTCGTCGTTCAGCACGTCCGGGGTGTTGCTCACGGCGATGCCGCGGGCCGCCGCTTCGGCGATGTCGATGGCGTCGAAGCCGACGCCGTAATTGGCGACCAGCCCCAGCCTGGGAAAGGCCGCCATCTCGGGCGCGCCGAACCGGGCATGGCCCTTGTAGGCGATGGCGCGCACCTCCGCCCGCTCGGCCTCGGGCAGGTCCAGCGCATCGGGCAGCGACAACGGCGCGCTGATGCCATAAGCCTCGGCGAGGCCCCGGCGATCCGCTTCGGAATAGGCTCCGATGGCGAGGGTTTCGGGCACGGCGGACTCCTTGCTGTGTCGTGGTGGCAAACTCGCGGCGGAGGGTATCGCACCGGCCCGGGGATGCGAGCGGGAATCCTCCGTGCCGCGCCGCGACGGCGCCGCCCGCTTCCCGGAGGCCCCGCCCCGGCCGGCCGCGCCCGCAAGACGCCGCGCGGCAAGGCCCCGAATCCGCTACCGAAACCCTGCCGCGGGCGGAATCGCGCCCGGCCGGGAGCGATTCCCGGCCCCCCTGTGGATAAGTGCGGGCGTGTCCGATCGCCCGATGGCCCGGGCAAACCCGTTGAGCGCACCGCTTTTTTCGTTCGAGATCAAGAGATTGGCCTTCGGCGCGCATTAGTGATTGAATTGTGACCCGATCCCGGGCATCTCTAGTAGCGACAAAGCGGCATCCGAAACGCGGAGCGTCGCTACCCGAAACAAAGAGGCCGCCAGAGAGAGCCTCACAAGAAGCGGGTCGAGGCAGTGGCAGACGGACCAATTCTACACGAGAAGATCCGCGAGAATGCGCGCGATCTTTCCGGCGCGCTGGAGCGCATGTCGCAGGTGTTCTTCGCACCCGCCGACACCAAGACCCTGCGCAGCTTTTCGACCCGAGAGGTGACCGAGCTTCTCGGCGTCTCGGCGGGCTATCTGCGCAAGGCTCATGCCGAGGGCCGCCTGCCCGACATCCCGCTCGCCGCCAACGGCCAGCGCATGTACACCGCCGAGCAGATCCTCGAGGTGCGGCGCATCCTCGCGCGCGACGCGCGCTCCGACCTGCACAAGTACCTGCCCGGGCGCAAGGAGGGCGACCACCTGCAGGTCTGGAGCTTCGTCAACTTCAAGGGCGGTTCGGCCAAGTCGACGACGGCGATCCACACCGCGCAACGGCTGGCGCTCAAGGGCTACCGGGTGCTGTGCATCGACTGCGACCCGCAGGCCTCGCTGACCACCTTCTTCGGCTACGCCCCGGAGGTCGATTTCGCCACCGGCGGCACGATCTACGACGCCATCCGCTACAAGGATCCGGAGACCAAGGAGCCGCCGGCGCCGCTGCGCGACATCGTGCGGCGGACCTATTTCCCCGGCCTCGACCTCGCCCCCGGCGGGCTGATGCTGTCGGAATTCGAGCACGAGACCCCGCGCGCCCTGCAGGCGATGGAGAAGCCGCTCTTCTACGAACGCATGGCCGCGGCGCTGGCCGACGTGGAGGCCGAGTACGACGTCGTGGTGATCGATTGCCCGCCGCAGCTCGGCTATGTCACGCTCTCGGCGCTCTCGGCCTCGACCTCGATGGTGATGACGGTAATCCCCGACCGCATCGACATCGCCTCGGCGGCGCAGTTCCTGACCATGTCCTCGAACCTTCTCGAGGTTCTCGCCGACAGCGGCGGGGTGCGCCAGATGGACAATATGCGCTTCCTGATCACCCGCTACGACACCGCGGTGGCCAGCCAGGTCGAGCTCGCCGCCTATCTGCGCGACATCTTCGGCGACCAGGTGATGAAGCACCCGTTTCTGAAATCCTCCGAAGTGGCGGCGGCCGGGGTGTCGCAGCGCAGCGTCTGGGAGGTCTCGCCGGCCGAGACCAACCGCCGGACCCTGGCGCGCATCCTCGACAGCGTGATCGCGGTCACCGACGAGATCCACGAGATGATCCAGAAAAGCTGGGGGCGGACATGAAGGGGCTGAAGGAGAACCTCGCCCGGGCCCGCGAAGCCCAGGAGACCGGACCCCGCGAGGCCCCCAAGGGCGGCTATCGCGGGGCCGTCGGCGTGATGGGCGCCACGATGTCGGAGATGCGGGCGGAAATGGCCCGGCTGCAGGCCGCCGCGCCGTCCGAGATCGACCCGGCGCGGATCCGCGCCTCGCGCTTCCGCGACCGGCTCGACGTGGGCCACGGCATCGAGGATCTGACCGCCTCGATCGAGGCCAGCGGCCAGCGCATCCCGGTCCTGGTGCGCCCCCTGCCCCGCGCCAGCGAGTTCGACGAGCCGGAATACGAGATCGTCTACGGCCGCCGCCGGGTCGAGGCCTGCCGGCGGCTCGGCCGCCGCGTCGCGGCGGTGATCTCGGAGATGAGCGAGGACGAGGCGCTGATCGCCCAGGGCCTCGAGAACGCCGCCCGGCTCGAGACCTCCTATGTCGAGCGCGCGCTCTTCGCGCAGCAGATCCGCGAGGCCGGCAAGAGCGATGAGGAGATCGCCGGCATCCTCGGCAAGGACCGGGCCGAGATCAGCCGCATGCGCACGCTGATGGAGGTGGTGCCGGCCGAAGTGATCGAGGCGGTGGGCCCGACCAGCGCCGGCCGCATCCGCTGGGAGGAGGTCAAGAAGGGCGTCGCCCGGCACGGCGTGCCGGCAGCGGAGGCCTGGCAACACCCCGGCGCCACGCCCGAGGAGCGGCTCGAGGCGCTGCTGGCCGCCCTGCGGGCGCTGGCCCGCGGCCCGGCCCGTCCGGCGGCGGCGGTGGCGCCCCGGCGGCTGGGCAGCGTGGCGGTCGCCCGCAAGGGCGCCGCGCTCAGCCTGAAGGCGGCCTCGAAACAGGATCGCGGATTTCTCGACTATCTCGAGACCCGCCTGGACGACCTTCATGACGAATGGAGCAAGTCCTTGAAATAAAAGGATTTGGCAGGTGTCATCCCGGGGTTACGGGGCGCGAGACAGACGCCCCGGACCACCAGATAAGGGAGACGCTGCCAGCACGCCGGTCCGCGAGGGCCAGAGGACAAGAGCAGAAAGAGGAGCGGAGCGGACAAAAAGAAACCCGGCAAAACCGAAGTCTCACCGGGCATCCAAAAAGTAGTAGCTGACTTCTGGATAGCGTGTGGCTGCGGGCAAATCAACTCCGAAATCCCGATTTCGGAGCAGGGTTTCGTCATGTCCGGCGAACAGTGCCATGACAGACATCACCCCGGACGCACCGTCGCGGTCCGGGCCCGGCGGAGCATTGCGGCCCCGTCCCCGGCCCGGGCATTTCTTGGTCGATCGCTGGCAGGCGCTCGATCTCGTCAAGGAGGTCCGGCGCAGCCTGGGCCTCGGCGAGCGCGAGATCGTCGTGCTGCAGGCGCATCTGAGCGTGCTGCCCAAGGGCCCGGTGCGGGCCGACGGGCTGCTCATGAGCTATGCCGAGGTGCAGGGCATCCTGTCGCGCGCCGGCTGCATGTGCGAGCGCCGGTTCCGGCGTGGCGAGCGCGAGCTGGAACGCGCCGGGCTGATCGCGCGGCGGCTCTCCGCCAATGGCCGGCGCTTTCCGGTGCGCGACGGCGAAGGCCGGGTCGTCGATGCCTACGGGGTCGATCTCCGCCCGCTCTTCCTGCGGCTCCGGGAACTGGGCGAGCTGCGCGACCGGCTGCACCGGGAGGCCGCCGAACGCGCCGCGCTGCGCAGCCGGATCAGCGCCCGGCTGGCCGAGGTGAGCCGCCGCGTGTCGGCGGCGGCGGGCGCCCTGCCCCAGGCCCTCGCCGAGCTCGCGGCCTCGGTGCGCCAGACGCTGCGCCGCGCCACCACCACCCTGGCGGAGATGCGCGGGATCGAGGCCACGGTCGAAGCCGCTTGCGGGGCCTGGGAAGATGACCACGCTCACGCGGCCACGGCGGACGTCTCGCCCGGCGATGGCGGACAGAATGTCCGGCACATAGAGGCTTCAGGAAAAGATTCCAGATCCTCCCGCCCTGCCCCGGCCGCGGTTGCGCCGGAGAACGACGAACTGTCATGGGAGAATTGCCGGGTGCTGCCCGGGCTCTACCCCGACCCGCCCCGGACGCCCCAGGCGCTGGCTGCGCTGCTGATCGAGTTCGGCGGCTTCCTGGGACTGGACCGGTCCCGCCTGCTACCACTTCTCGAGATGCTGGGGCCAGCGCGCATGCTTATCCTGCTGGACCATGTCGCCGAGAAGGTGGACCGTATCCGCGCCCCGGGCGCCTATCTCCAGGCGCTCGCCACGCGCTGGCGGGAGGGAGAGACGATTGCCGACGGCCGCATCCCGGGCCGGCGCGCCGCCGCGGCGGGCTGACCGGCGGGGCCTGCATGTCGGGGATCACGAAACTGCGGCGGGCGCAGGGTTCCGGGACGGGACGCCGCGCGCCCCGCCCCCGGCGGCACGGTTCAGCCGCGGCCGATATAGGGCATGGCGGTGGCCATGACGGTGACGAACTGGACATTGGCCTCGGGCGGCAGCGACGCCATGTGCAGCACCGTCCGCGCCACGTGCGCCACGTCCATGACCGGCTCCACCTTGATGCTGCCATCGGCCTGCGGCACGCCCTTGGTCATCGCCTCGGCCATGTCGGTCAGGGCATTGCCGATGTCGATTTGACCGCAGGCAATGCCAAAGGCGCGCCCGTCCAGCGACAGCGACCGGGTGAGCCCCGTCATCGCATGTTTCGACGCGGTATAGGGCGCCGAGCCCCAGCGCGGCACCTGCGCCGAGACCGAGCCGTTGTTGATGATCCGCCCGCCCTGAGGGTCCTGCCGGCGCATCTGGCGGAAGGCGGCCTGCGCGGCGACGAAGGCGCCCATCACGTTGACGTCGATCAGCGCGCGGATCGCCCCGATGTCGAGCTCGTCGATCGGCGCGCCCTTGAGGGCCAGACCGGCATTGTTGAACAGCGCGTCGAGCCGGCCCCACTCCGCCACCACGCGGTCCACCGCCGCGGCCATGGCGCTGGGATCGGTGACGTCGCCGGGCAGAACCCGCGCGTTTGGGTGCCCCGCCGCGGTTTCCTCCAGCGGGTCCGGACGGCGGCCGACGAGACCCACGCCCCAGCCGGCCTCGAGAAAGGCGCGGGCGGTGGCACGGCCGACGCCGCTCCCGGCCCCGGTGATCAGGATCGATTTGACAGCTGTCATTTGACGCCCCTCAGTGGTTGTCGCGCGGCAGGTTGCGCGCCACCCGCTGATACGCGGTTGCGAGTTCGAGGCAACCGCCCTCGGCCAATTGCCCGACATGGCGGCGATAGAGATCCTGCCAGGGCGTCTGGCTGACCATCTCGGGCGGGGTCCACGCCGCCTTCCGCGCCTGCCATTCCGCCTCGGGCACTAGCGCGTCCATCCGCCCGGCATTGAGGTCGAGCCGCACGCGGTCGCCGGTCCGCAGATGCGCCAGCCCGCCGCCCACCGCGGCCTCGGGCGAGGCGTTGAGAATGGAGGGGCTTTCCGAGGTACCCGATTGCCGCCCGTCGCCCGCGGTCGGCAAATGGGTGATGCCGGCCTTCAGAACCGCGTCGGGCGGCTGCATGTTCACCACCTCGGCGGAGCCGGGATAGCCCACGCAGCCGACATTGCGGATGAACAGGATGGTCCGCTCGTCGATCTCCAGCGCCGGATCGTTGATCCGGTCGTGGTAATCCTCCGGGCCCTCGAAGACCACGGCGCGGGCCTCCAGCACGCCGGTCGACAGGAAGCGCCGGCGGAACTCCTCGGAGATCACCGAGGTCTTCATCAGCGCGCTGTCAAACAGGTTGCCGGTCAGCACGACGAACCCGGCCTCTTGGCGCAGCGGATCGCCATAGGGGCGGATCACGTCGTGGTTCAGGCTTCTCTGCCCGGCGAGATTGGCACCCAGCGTGGCGCCGGTGGCGGTCATCGCCTCGGAATGGAGGCGGCCGGCCGCGAGCAGCTCTCCCATCACCGCCGGCACGCCGCCCGCGCGATAGAAATCCTCGCCGAGATATTTGCCCGCGGGCTGCATGTTGACCAGCAAGGGTTCGGCATGGCCCAAGTCCTGCCAATCGAAGACGTCGAGCGCGACCCCAGCATGGCGCGCGATGGCCTGCAGATGCGGCGGCGCGTTGGTCGAGCCGCCGATCGCGGTGTTGACCCGGATGGCGTTCTCGAAGGCCTTGCGGGTCAGGATGTCGGAGGGCTTCAGATCCTCGTGGACCATCTCGACGATGCGCCGGCCGGTGCGGTAGGCCATCGCCATGCGCTCGCGGAACGGGGCAGGGATCGCCGAGGATCCGGTCAGGGTCATGCCCAGAGCCTCGGCCAGGGCGTTCATGGTGGAGGCGGTGCCCATGGTGTTGCAATGGCCGAGCGAGGGCGCCGAGGCGCAGGCCCGGTCGATGAACTCGGCATAGTCGATCTTGCCCTCGGCCAGGAGGCGGCGGCCTTCCCAGATCACCCCGCCGGAGCCCACGCGCTGGCCCTTCCACCAGCCGTCGAGCATCGGGCCGCCATTGAGCGCGATGGCCGGCAGGTCGACCGTGGCCGCGCCCATCAGCATCGCCGGTGTGGTCTTGTCGCAGCCGGTGGTCAGCACCACGCCGTCGATCGGGTAGCCGTGCAGCACCTCGACCAGACCGAGATAGGCGAGGTTGCGGTCCAGCGCCGCGGTCGGGCGCTTGCCGGTCTCCTGAATCGGATGCACCGGGAATTCCATCGGCACGCCGCCGGCCTCTCGGATGCCGGCCTTGATGCGCTCCATCAGGAAGACGTGGATCTTGTTGCAGGGGGCGAGGTCGGAGCCGGTATTGGCGATGCCGATGATCGGCCGGTCGCCCTGCAATTCCTCCCGCGTGAAGGCCTGGTTCTGGTAGCGCTCGAGATAGAGCGCGGTCATGCCGGGATTGTTGGGATTGTCGAACCATTCCTGGCTGCGGAAGCGCCGGTTCGCGCGGGTCTCGGCCATCGGAAGTCTCCCTCGGTCGGCAATGGAAAGTATCGAGCGTGCGGCGATCCTCGGAAATGGTATACCAAAATGCAAGGCAGCTGCAGGCTTCCGCCCTCGCGGAGAGGGGGCGGGGCCATGGAGGGCGCAGCCATCGGATGCCCGGCAGCCCTGCCGCGCCCGCACCGTGGCTATCCCGGCCGCCGCGCCAGGGAGGCGGCGGGGATTGACCAGGGTGCGCGGCGGACCCTAGGGAACGGTATAGCAAGGTCCGGGCGGGCAGGGGGCAGGATGGCGCGGATGACAGGACGGGCAGGGCGGTGCTGATCTTCGCGCTGGCGGTGGTCTTTCTCATCATCACCCCGGGGCCCGGCGTGCTGTCGGTGGCGGGGATCGGCGCGGGCTACGGCATGCGCGCCGGGCTGCGCTACATCGCGGGGCTCTTCATCGGCACCAACCTTGTGGCGCTGGCGGTGATAACCGGAGTCGCGGCCCTGGTGCTGGCCGAGCCGCTGCTGCGCGGGCTGCTCACGGCCGCCTCGATCCTCTACCTGCTCTATCTCGCCGCGCGCATCGCGCTTGCGGGGTCGCGGCTGGCCTTCGTCGCGGCGCGCCGGGCGCCCGGGATCGGCGCCGGCCTGGCGCTGCAGGCGATCAACCCAAAGGCCTACGCCGTGAACACCGCGCTGTTCGCGGGCTTTCCCTTCGCCCCCGGCCAGATGATCTTCGAAACCGCGGCGAAGCTGGTGATCGTCAACGCGATCTGGATCCCGATCCATCTGGGCTGGCTCTGGGCCGGGGCGAGCCTGCACCGGCTCGACCTGTCCGAGGCGGCGCAGCGCCGGATCAATTACCTGATGGCCGGCGCGATGCTGGCGGTGGTGGCGCTCGCCGCGCTCACCGGCCTTGGCGGAGAGAAATGATGCGCGACATGCCCCCGCTCGACAGCTTGCAGGCGCTTCTGGGCGCGCGCCTTTCCCTGGCGCCCGGCGTGCTGCGCGCGCATGGCCAGAACGAGACCTGGTATCCCGAACACCTGCCCGACGCCGTGGCGTTCCCGGAAAGCACCGCGGAAGTGTCGGCGATCCTGGCCTTCTGCCACGCCCATCGCTGGCCCGTGGTGGCCTATGGCGCGGCCTCGTCGCTGGAGGCGCAGCACCTTGCGGTGTCGGGCGGTCTCTGCCTCGACATGGGGCGGATGAACCGGGTGCTGGCGCTCCGCGACGCGGACCTGCAGGTGGTGGTGCAGCCCGGGCTCACCCGGCTCGCGCTGAATTCCGAGCTGCGCGCCACCGGCCTGTTCTTCCCGATCGATCCGGGCGCGGATGCCTCGCTCGGCGGCATGGCGGCGACGCGGGCCTCGGGGACCACCGCGGTGCGCTACGGCACCATGGCGGAGAACGTGCTGGCGCTCGAGGCGGTGCTGGCCGACGGCACGGTGATCCGCACCGGCAGCGCGGCGCGCAAATCCTCCGCCGGCTACGACCTGACGCGGCTGCTGCTGGGCTCCGAGGGAACGCTGGCGGTGATCACCGAGCTGACCCTGCGGCTGCGCGGCGTGCCCGAGGCGGTGGTCGCGGCGACCTGCCGGTTCGCGGATGTCGAGGCGGCGGTGAACTGCGTCATCGCCACCATCCAGTCCGGCCTGCCGATGGCCCGGATCGAGCTTCTGGACGAGATGATGGTGCGCGGCTTCAACCTTCATTCCGAGGCCGGGTTGCCCGAGCGGCCGCACCTCTTCCTCGAATTCGACGGCAGCCCCGCCGGGGTTGTGGAACAGGCCGAGAGCTTCCGCGCCATCGCCGCCGAATTCGGCGCCGAGGCCTGGCGCAGCGCCGCGCGGAGCGAGGAGCGGTCGCAGATCTGGACCATGCGGCACAGGGCGCATTACGCCAGCCAGGCGCTCGGCGGGCCGGGCCGGCAGCTCTACGTCACCGATGTCTGCGTGCCGATCTCGCGCCTGGCCGAAGCGGTGGTGACGGCGCAGCGCGCAGCGCGGGCCCGCAAGCTGGCCGCGACCATCGTCGGTCATGTCGGCGACGGCAACTTCCATTGCGGCGTCAGCCACGCTCCCGGCGCTGCCGACGAGGTCGCGGCGGTGCGCGATTTCGGCCATGTCCTGGCGCGGCTGGCCCTGGCGCTCGGGGGCACGATCTCGGGCGAACACGGCGTCGGTCTCGGCAAGCGCGACCTGATGGTGGAAGAGCACGGTGCGGCGCTCGGCGTGATGCGGGCGATCAAGGATGCCCTCGATCCGAGGGGCATCCTCAATCCGGGCAAACTGCTGCCCTAGGCCGCGCAGCAGCAGGGGAGGGGGCAGGGACGTGCGCGGCGCGCCTCAGCCCCAGGGGCCGCGGCTGTCGCGCCGCGGTTGCACCGGCGCCGCGGCGCGGACCGGGGTGCCGGCCGCACCGGCCATTTCGCGCAGCGCCCGCACGCGGTTCTCGGTCGCCGGGTGGGTGGCGAAGAGGTTGTCGTGCTTGTGGGCGTGCAGCGGGTTGATGATGAACATGTGCGCGGTGGCGGGATGGCGCTCGGCCGAGTGGTTGTCGATCCGGGCCGCGCCCTGCTGGATGCGCTCCAGCGCCGCGGCGAGCCAGAGCGGCTGCCCGCAGATCTCCGCCCCGGCGCGGTCGGCGGCGTATTCGCGGGTCCGGCTGATCGCCATCTGCACCAGCGCCGCGGCGAGCGGCGCCACGATCATCATCGCGATGACCCCGAGGATGCCCATGCCGCCCTCACGCCGGGGCCCGAAGAACATGGCGAAGTTCGCCAGCATCGAGATCGCGCCGGCAAAGGTCGCGGTCACCGTCATGATCGCGGTGTCGCGGTTGCGGATATGCGCCAGTTCGTGGGCCACCACGCCGGCCAGTTCCTCGCGCGAGAGGCTGCGCATCAGCCCGGTGGTGACCGCGACGGCGGCGTTCTGCGGGTTGCGCCCGGTGGCGAAGGCGTTGGGCTGCGGCGTGTCGATGACATAGACGGCGGGCATCGGCAGCCCGGCATTGCGCGCCAGGTCGGCCACCATGCGCGTCAGCCCGGACGGGTCGTTGGCGGCCACCGGGCGCGCATTGTGCATGCGCAGGACCATCTTGTCGGAATTCCACCAGGTCACGGCGTTCATCGCGGCGGCGACGGCGAGCGCGATCCACATGCCGTTCGGCCCGGCCAGCAGGTAGCCGATCCCCATGAAGAGCGCCGTCATGGCGGCCATCAGCAGCGCGGTCTTAAAGTATCCCATGGGCGTTGTCCGTGTGTCTGCGACGGAGCAAGACCTAGGCGAAACCCGGGACGGCGCAATAGCCCCGCGCAACGCAAAAGGCGCCGCGGAAGCGGCGCCCGTCTAATTGTCACGCGGCGGGGGAGGGGGTCAGGCCGGTCCGGCGACCGTCTCGGCGTCGCTGGCGGCGACGATGTCGCCGAGCGCCTTGGTCAGCTGCGAGGTGGACAGCGGCTTGGGGCAGCACCGGGCGTTCGGGTAGGCGGCCAGGATCTCGTGGCTCAGGGCATGGCCGGAATGGAAGATCAGCTCGACATTCTTCTCGAGCAGGGCATTGGCGACCGGAAAGACCTCGCCGTCGAGCAGGCGGACGTCCAGGATGGCGGCGTCGACATGCTGACTGCGCGCGGCGCGTTCGCCGTCGCTGACGCGGGAGAACGGCCCGATCGGCTCGTAGCCCATATCCTCGACAAGGAATTGCAAGTCGAGCGCCACGATGGGCTCGTCCTCGCAAATGAGCACGCGCTTGCGCGGCATCCCGCCTGCACCGTTATCCTTCGGACTCATACACCAACCTCATCTTCCGCCGGTAGGATCCCGTCTCGACCTCGACCTGTCCCTGGAGCTGCGCGGCAGACAGCTGGACCAGGGTGGAACCGAACCCGGATTTCCCCTCATGGACCTCAACAGGGTCGTCGTAGGTTTCGTTCCACTCGAGATGCACATTTTCTCCGTGTTGCGCCCAGGACACGTCGAGCCGCCCGGAAAGCGGCCCCAGCACCCCGTATTTCGCGGCGTTAGTGGCCCATTCGTGCATCAGCAGCGACAAGGCGGTGAGTTCCTTGTTGCTGATCGGCACCTTGGGACCCTCGATCACCAGCTTGGTGTGGCCGGCATAGGGTTCGAGCGAGCCGCGGATCGCGTCCTCGAGCGTCAGCGACTGTTCGTTCGGTGCCCGCTGGGTGAGGTCGTGCGAGCGCGCCAGCGCGGTGATCCGGTCCTCGAGCCCGCTGACCAGCTCCTCGACCGATCCGGCATTGCGCCGCGCGATGCGGATCATGCCCGACAGCACCGAGAACATGTTCTTCACCCGGTGGTTCATCTCGCGCAGCATGATCTCGCGGATGCGCACCGCCTCCTGTTCCTCGGTCACGTCGATGACCACGCCGAGGAAGCGCATCCGGTTCTCGCTCCGGACCTGGCGGCCGACGCAGCGCAGGGCGCGGGCCTGCTCCGACCCGCCATCGATGCGGAAGGTGACGTCGAGCAGGCCGGCCGGATCGGTCTCCATGCGCATGGCGCTTTCGAGGCTGGCCCGGTCCTCCTCGACCACCCGCTCCAGCAGGTCGCGCAGCGACAGCAGGCCCTCCTGGCTCTGGAAATGCTGGCAGACCATGTCGTCGAGCTTCAGCGCGCGCGCCTCGGGATCAAATTCCCAGATGCCGAGCTGCGCCACGTCGAGCGCCAGCCGCAGCCGCTCGCCCTCGTGATGCAGCGCGTCCTCGAGCCGCAGCGCCTCGGTCAGTTCGGTGAAGACCAGGGTGGCGCCGTCGATCTCGCCGCCGCGCTTGCGGTAGGGGGTGATGACCAGCGACCAGGTGCGGCTGTCGGAACGGTCGGTGACGCGCAGGTGGCGCGCATCGCCGCGGGTCATCACCTCGTCGACGCAGGCCAGGATGTCGTCATGGCGCCGCACCGTGCTGGTGACCTCGCGCAGCGGGCGCCCGCGATCGCCGTCGCGGAACGGATAGATCGCCTCGGAGGCGTCGGTGAAGTTGCGGATGCGGGTCTCGGAATCCACCACCACCAGCGCCAGCGCGGTGGATTTGAAGAAGTTCGACAGGTCGGCATTGGCGACCGAGAGCTCGTCGACCTTGCTCTTCAACTCGTCGTTGACGGTGGAGAGCTCCTCGTTGGTCGATTGCAGCTCCTCGTTCATCGACATCATTTCTTCGTTGGAGCTCTTCAGCTCCTCGTTCGCGGTCTCCAGTTCCTCGACGGTGACGTGCAGGCGGGACCGGGTGGCGCGCAGTTCCTCCTCCAGCGCCTGGACGTGGGAATCCGAGGGCTCGACCTCGACATAATCGCTGTCCTCCATCGGCTGGAAGCGATCGGTCTCGCGGAACACCAGCAGCACGGATCCATCGCCGCGCGGCTCGGCGATGAGGTCGAACTTCTGCTCGCCGAATTCCGAGCGCGCGCTCAGATCGCGGGTCAGCGCCCGCTGGGTGCCGCCCGCGACCTTGCGGATGATGGCCGAGATCGCCTCGCGCACGCCGGGCTGCGCGGCCGTGGCGGCGAATTGCGGCTCGGTGGTTCCGGGCTGCACGTCGAGATACTTGCCCAGTCGGCCCGAGGCGCCGAGGATCTCGCCGTTGGCCGAGACGTGCAGCGTCGGCGGGGCATAGGCGGCGAGGATGCGTTCGGCGATCGTCGGCTCCTCGTCGGACGTCCGGCGGCGGCGGTGCTCGACAGTGTTGTCGCGGGCCTTGCGCAGAACCGCGCGCGGCCGCTGTCCGGGCTGGCCGCGCAGATGCAGCGGATATTGCGGGCGCGCTTCGTTGCGCTGGAAGATGCGGGCATGCTGGTCGACCGGGCGGAACATGTGGTCGAACCGGCCGAGCGTTTCCGACGGCCCGAGAAACAGCGTGCCCTTGGGGCGGACCGCATAATGGAAGATCGGCAGCGCCGAGGATTGCAGCTCGTCGCCGAAATAGATCAGCAGGTTGCGGCAGGACAGCAGGTCGATGTTGGAGAAGGGCGGGTCGCGCACCAGGCTGTGCACCGAGAAGCGCACCATCTCGCGGATGCGGGAGGCGATCTGGAACTTGCCCTCGCGCGCCAGGGTGAACTGCTCGCGCATCTCCTCGGGGATGTCCGCCAGCGCGGGGTGCGGATAGACGCCCTCCCGGCCGATGCTCAGCATCTGTTCGTCGATGTCGGTGGCGAAGATCTGCACCGGCACCGGGCGCCCCTGCAGGCGCTGCTCCTGGGCGAACAGCATGGCGATGGAATAGGCTTCCTCGCCGCTCGAGCAGCCGGGCACCCAGACCCGGATCTCGTCCGAGGTGCTGGCCGCAGCGACCAGCGGGCGGATCACCTTGTCGCGCAGGACCTGGAAATGCTCGGCGTCGCGGAAGAAGCGGGTGACGTTGATCAGCAGTTCGCGGAACAGCGTCTCGCATTCGCCGATGTCGGTCTTGAGATGGGCGAGATACTCCTGCGCATCGGCCAGGTCGAGGACCTGGATCCGGCGCTGCACCCGTCGGGCCAGGGTGGATTGCTTGTAGCCGGAAAAGTCGTGCCCGACCGTGCTGCGCACCACGGCGCAGATGTCGTCGAGGCTCTGCTCGACGGTCTGGTGGGGCGTCTCCACGCCCTTGCGCAGCATCGCATGGGCGTAGAACTGCTCGATGCAGTCGACGATGTTGTCGGGCGCGCAGACGTAATCCACCATGCCGGTGGCGCGGGCGGAGCTCGGCATGCCGTCATACTTGGCGGTGTTGGGCTCCTGCACGATGCACAGACCGCCATGCTCCTTGATGGCGCGCAGCCCGGCGCTGCCGTCGGCGCCGGTGCCCGACAGGATCACGCAGGCCGCGAACGGCCCCTGGTCGAGGGCGAGGCTCTCGAAGAAGTCGTCGATCGGGCGGCGCAGCCCGCGCGGCTGGGCGAAATCGGTGAGCTCCAGCACCCCGTCCTCGATCGACAGGCCGTGTCCCGGGGGGATGATGTAGACATGCCCGGGGGCGACCCGTTCGCCGCCCTCGGCCTGCAGCACCTCGAGCGCGGTGTGGCGCGACAGCAATTCCGCGAGCAGGCTCTCATGCGTCGGGTCGAGGTGCTGGATCACCACGAAGGCCAGGTTGGCATCCGCCCGCGCCGTGCTCAGCATCTCGCGGATGGCCTCCAGCCCGCCGGCCGAGGCGCCGATCCCGACGATGCAGACACGCTCCGGCTGGGCCGGATCGACGGGCTCCCGGCGTGTCAGCTCGCGGTCTTGATCATTCATGTCCATCCGCACCTGATGCAGCCTAGCGGGGGGCCTCGTCCAGCGCCAATCGGGCGAGCAGGGCCACCGAATCCGAAATCATCTGGGCCGAGGCGAGCACCGCGAGACCGAATTCGCGGCTCAGCGCCTCGACGTCGATCATGGTCTCGCGCAGCGCGTGCTCCTTGCTCTGCACCGTATGCTCCCGCGCCGCGGTGGTGATGTCGAATTGCGAGCCGAGGATGAAGCGCGTGCTGCCCTCGCGGTCGCGCAGCCGGGTCATCAGCACGTAGTTGCGGAAGGCGCTGCCGTCCTTGCGGTAATTGAGGATCGGAAAGCGGCCGTTCTCGGCCTCGGGGTCGGCGACGAAATCGCGCAGCGCCTGGCGGTCGTCCGGGTCGGTGTCGGGGCCCTGGAGAAAGCGGCAGTTGCGTCCGAGGCAATCCTCGTCACCGTAGCCGGTGAGCCGGCGGAACGGCTCGTTGATGTAGACCAGCGGCATGTCGCCGCCCACCTCCGCGACCGACAGCGGCGCGGCCGACCGATCGAGGTACTCCCGCAGGCGGTCGGGCAGGGCGGTCTGCAGGGCGGACATCGCGAAACTCCGGTTGATCTTCGGCCAGCATCAATAGCTGGACCGCGTCCCGGCTTCGGCAAGGGCTATTTCCGGGACGGCGGCAGGCTGCCGATACGGCAGGCGCGCGCCGCACTCTCTGGCCCTCGCGCGCGATTCGCATTAGGGAGGCAGGGAGAACAGACGCGGCAGCAAGCCGACCGTGACCGAGCAGCAAGACGAGACCAGCGTGCAACCCCAAGCCGAATCCTCCCGGCCGGCGGCCGGCGACGTCGCGACCCCCCTCGCGCCATTGCAGATCCGCGGCCGTTTCCTCACCGCCATCGCCCTGCACCCGGCGGGGGCGCCCGATGCGCGGTTCCTCCGCCACCTCGACGCGCGGCTGGCGAAGATGCCGCAATTCTTCGCCGGCGCGCCGGTGGTGATCGACCTCGCCACCGCCGGGGCCGAGTTCGGCGAGCGCGACCTCGCGGAGCTGGTGGCGGCGCTGCGCCAGCGCCAGCTCGACGTCTTCGGGGTGCAGAATGCCAGCCCGGTCCAGGTCGAGGCGGCGCGGCGCGCCGGGCTGATCCCGGTGGCCGGCGGGCGCGACGCGCCGATGCCCGCGGCGGGGCCCGCCAACACCGTGCGGCGCACGCCCGGCGGCGCCGAGGAGCCGGCACCGCGGCCGCGCGGCCGGGCGCTGCTGGCCGCCGCCAACCGGGTCATCACCGAGCCGGTGCGCTCGGGCCAGTCGGTGGTGGCCGAGCGCGGCGACCTGACGGTGATCGGCACGGTGAGCTCGGGCGCCGAGCTCATCGCCTCGGGCAGCATCCATGTCTACGGCCGGCTGCGCGGCCGCGCCATGGCCGGCGTCGAGGGTGACGAGACCGCCCGGATCTTCTGTCACAGCCTCGATGCCGAGCTGCTGGCCATTGCCGGGCTCTACCGCACCAGCGAAAGCATCGGTCCCGAGCTGCGGCTGCGTCCCGCCCACATCCATCTCGACGGCGAGCGGCTGACCGTTTCGCCGCTCGACTGAACCTCAACCGACAGGAGCCTTTCGTGAGCAGAATCGTCGTCGTCACGTCCGGCAAGGGCGGGGTGGGCAAGACCACCTCCGCCGCCGCCATCAGCGCCGCGCTGGCGCAGCAGGGTCACAAGACCGTCGTCATCGATTTCGATGTCGGCCTGCGCAACCTCGACATGATTATGGGCTGCGAGCGCCGCGTGGTCTTCGACTTCATCAACGTCATCCAGGGCGACGCCAAGCTCAAGCAGGCGCTGATCAAGGACCGCCGGCTCGACAACCTCTTCGTGCTGCCGACCTCGCAGACCCGCGACAAGGACGCGCTCACCAAGGAGGGCGTCGGCAAGGTGCTCGACGAGCTGCGTGAGGAGTTCGACTACATCGTCTGCGACAGCCCCGCCGGCATCGAGCGCGGCGCCCAGATGGCGATGTACTACGCCGACGAGGCGGTCGTGGTGACCAACCCCGAGGTCTCCTCGGTGCGCGACAGCGACCGCATGCTGGGGCTGCTGAACTCCAAGACCCGGCGAGCCGAGCAATCCGGCGCCACGCCGGTCTCGGCGCATCTGCTGATCACCCGCTACGATCCCAAGCGGATCGAGCTGGGCGAGATGATGACGGTCGAGGACGTGCTCGAGATCCTCGCCATCCCGCTGCTCGGCGTGATCCCGGAAAGCCCCGCCGTGCTGCGCGCCTCGAACGAGGGCGTGCCGGTGGTGATGGGCGAGCCGTCGCGCGCCGCGCAGGCCTATGACGACGCGGTCAAGCGCCTGACCGGGGCCGAGATCGAGATGCGCATCGAGAGCGAGCGCCAGCCCGGCCTGATCCGGCGTCTGTTCGGGCGGACGGCCTGAAATGTTCGGATTCACCCTGAGGCCACGCCGCCCCCGCTCCGCACAGACCGCCAAGGAACGGCTGCAGATCCTGCTCGCGCACGAGCGCGGCGATGACGGCCCCTCGGCCGATTTCCTGCCGATGCTGCAGCGCGACATCCTCGAGGCGATCCGCCGTCACGTGAAGGTCGACAACGACGCCGTCGACATCCGCATGGAACAGGCCGACGACATCTCGAGCCTCGAGATCAACATCGAGCTGCCGACCCGCGCCAAGGCGCAGGCCTGAGCCGCCCCGGGCGGGCCCCGCCCGCCGCGACGCTGCCCGCCGCCCCCGGTCCCGCAATCCGGGGGCGGCCTGCGTTCCGGGCCGGGCCGCGGCCCCTTCCTGCCATCAAGACGCTTGTCCGGCGGCGCCATCCGGCGCAGCCTCGTGCCGGTCGGCGGCGGTTGACCGACGCCGCGCCGGCGCGTATATGAACGGACGTTCATTAACCTAGGGAGGGGCACGATGTTCGATGCCGTCATGCGGTTCGATCTCGGCGACGAGGTCAACGCCTTGCGCGATATGGTCAATCGCTGGGCCCAGGAGCGGATCCGCCCGATCGCGGGCGAGATCGACCGGACCAACGCCTTTCCCGAGGATCTGTGGACCGAGATGGGCGATCTGGGACTCCTGGGCATCACCGTGCCCGAGGAGGATGGCGGCGCCGGCATGGGCTATCTCGCCCATGTCGTGGCCACCGAGGAGATCGCCCGCGCCTCGGCCAGCGTGTCGCTGAGCTACGGCGCGCATTCCAATCTCTGCGTCAACCAGATCAACCTCAATGCCACGCCCGAACAGAAGGCCAGGTACCTGCCCGGGCTGATCTCGGGCAAGTCGGTGGGCGCCCTGGCGATGTCGGAGGCCGGCGCCGGGTCGGACGTGGTCGGCATGGCGCTGAAGGCCGAGAAGTCGGGCAACGCCTCCTACATCCTGAACGGCAACAAGTACTGGATCACCAATGGCGGCGAGGCCAACACGCTGGTGGTCTACGCCAAGACCGATCCCGCGGCGGGCTCCAAGGGCATCACCGCCTTCCTGATCGAGAAGGCGATGCCGGGCTTCAGCCAGAGCCCGCATTTCGACAAGCTCGGCATGCGCGGCTCGAACACCGTCGAGCTGACCTTCGAGGATGTCGAGGTCTCGGCCGAGAACATCCTCGGCGAGGAGGGCCGCGGCGTGAAGGTGCTGATGTCGGGGCTCGACTACGAGCGCGTGGTGCTGGCGGGCATCGGGCTCGGCATCATGGCGGCCTGCCTCGACGAGATCATGCCCTATCTCGCGGAGCGCAAGCAGTTCGGCAAGCCGATCGGATCGTTCCAGCTGATGCAGGGCAAGATCGCCGACATGTACACGGCGATGAACTCGGCCCGGGCCTATGTCTACGAGGTCGCCAAGGCCTGCGATGCCGGCCGGGTGACGCGGCAGGACGCCGCCGCCTGCTGCCTCTACGCCTCCGAGCAGGCGATGGTGCAGGCGCACCAGGCGGTGCAGGCCATGGGCGGCGCCGGTTTCATGAACGAGACCCCGGTGAGCCGGCTGTTCCGCGACGCCAAGCTGATGGAGATCGGCGCCGGCACCTCGGAGATCCGCCGCATGCTGATCGGCCGCGAGCTGATGGCGGCGGTCTCCTGATGGCGGTCCTGCACTCCTCCGTCTCGCCGCGCTCGGAGGCCTTCGCGGCCAACGTCGCGGCGCATGAGGCGGCGCTCGCCCCGGTGCGCGAGGCCGCCGAGGCGGCGTTGGCGGGCGGCGGCGACGCGGCGCGCGAACGGCATCTCGGCCGCGGCAAGATCCTGCCCCGCGACCGGGTGGCGCGGCTGCTCGATCCCGGCTCGCCCTTCCTCGAGATCGGCATGTTCGCCGCGCACGGGCTCTATGACGGCGCCAGCCCCTCGGCCGGCGTGGTCGCGGGCGTCGGCCGCGTCGAGGGGCGCGAGGTCATGGTGGTCTGCAACGACGCCACGGTGAAGGGCGGCACCTACTTCCCGATGAGCGTGAAGAAGCACCTGCGCGCCCAGGAGATCGCCGAGCAGAACCGCCTGCCCTGCATCTACCTGGTCGATTCCGGCGGGGCCAACCTGCCCAACCAGGACGAGGTCTTCCCCGACCGCGACCATTTCGGCCGCATCTTCTACAACCAGGCCAACATGAGCGCCAAGGGCATTCCCCAGATCGCCGTGGTCATGGGCTCCTGCACCGCGGGCGGCGCCTATGTGCCGGCGATGTCGGACGTCACCATCATCGTGAAGGAGCAGGGCACCATCTTCCTCGCCGGCCCGCCGCTGGTGAAGGCGGCGACGGGCGAGGTCGTCTCGGCCGAGGATCTCGGCGGCGGCGACGTCCATACCCGGCTCTCCGGCGTGGCCGACTACCTCGCCAATGACGACGCCCACGCGTTGGCGCTGGCGCGGCAGGCGGTGGCCAATCTCAACCGCACCAAGCCCGCCACCGTCGAGCTGCAGAGCCCCGAGGCCCCGGCCTACGACCCCGACGAGATTCTCGGCGTGGTGCCGGCCGATCTGAAGACCCCCTACGACATCCGCGAGGTCATCGCCCGCATCGTCGACGGGTCGCGCTTCGACGAGTTCAAGGCGCGCTACGGCACCACCCTGGTCTGCGGCTTCGCCCATGTCATGGGCATGCCGGTGGGCATCGTCGCCAACAATGGCGTGCTGTTCTCGGAGGCCGCGGTGAAGGGCGCGCATTTCGTCGAGCTCTGCTCGCAGCGCAAGGTGCCGCTGGTCTTCCTGCAGAACATCACCGGCTTCATGGTCGGCCGCGCCTACGAGAGCGCCGGCATCGCCAAGGACGGCGCCAAGCTGGTCACCGCGGTGGCCACCACCAGCGTGCCGAAGATCACCCTGCTGGTCGGCGGCTCGTTCGGGGCGGGCAATTACGGCATGTGCGGCCGCGCCTATTCCCCGCGCTTCCTCTGGACCTGGCCCAACAGCCGGATCTCGGTGATGGGCGGCGAACAGGCGGCGGGCGTTCTGGCCACCGTCAAGCGCGACGCCATCGAGCGCAAGGGCGGGGCCTGGTCGGCCGAGGACGAGGCCGAGTTCAAGCGCCCGACCATCGAGATGTTCGAGCGCCAGTCGCACCCGCTCTACGCCTCGGCGCGGCTCTGGGATGACGGCATCATCAATCCGCGCCGCTCGCGCGAGGTGCTGGCGCTGAGCCTGGCCGCGGCGCTGAACGCGCCGGTCGAGGACACGCGCTTCGGCGTGTTCCGGATGTGAGGGGGCGGAGATGTTCCAGAAAATCCTGATCGCCAACCGCGGCGAGATCGCCTGCCGCGTCATCGCCACCGCCCGCCGGCTCGGCATCCGCACCGTCGCGGTCTATTCCGACGCCGATGCCGGCGCCCGCCACGTCGCGATGGCCGACGAGGCGGTGCATGTCGGCCCGCCCGCGGTGGCCGAGAGCTACCTGCAGGCCGACCGCATCATCGCAGCCGCGCGCGCCACCGGCGCCGAGGCCATCCATCCGGGCTACGGCTTTTTGTCCGAGAACCCCGACTTCGTCGAGAAGGTCGAGGCCGCCGGGCTGGTCTTCGTCGGCCCCCCGGCCAGCGCGATCCGCGCCATGGGGCTGAAGGACGCCGCCAAGGCGCTGATGGAGGAGGCCGGGGTGCCGGTGGTGCCGGGCTATCACGGCGACCGGCAGGAGCCGGACTTCCTCGCCGAACGGGCGGAGGAGATCGGCTACCCGGTGCTGATCAAGGCGCGCGCCGGCGGCGGCGGCAAGGGCATGCGGCTGGTCGAGCGGGCGGGCGATTTCGCCGAGGCGCTGGCCTCGGCGCAGCGCGAGGCGCAGGCCGCCTTCGGCGATCCCGCCTGTTTGATCGAGAAGTTCGTCACCCAGCCGCGGCACATCGAGATCCAGGTCTTCGGCGATGCCCACGGCAACGCCATCCACCTCTTCGAGCGCGACTGCTCGCTGCAGCGCCGCCACCAGAAGGTGATCGAGGAGGCGCCCGCCCCCGACATGCCCGAGGAGGTCCGCGCCGCCATGGGCCAGGCAGCGGTCGATGCGGCGAAGGCCATCGGCTATCGCGGCGCCGGCACGGTGGAGTTCATCGTCGACGGCTCCGGCCCGCTCCGGACCGACGGCTTCTGGTTCATGGAGATGAACACCCGCCTGCAGGTCGAGCACCCGGTCTCCGAGGCGATCACCGGGCTCGACTTCGTCGAGCTGCAGCTCCGCGTCGCGGCCGGCGAGCCGCTGCCGGTGGCGCAGGACAATCTGCGGATCGACGGCTGGGCCTTCGAGGCCCGGCTCTACGCCGAGGACGTGCCCAAGGGCTTCCTGCCGGCGACCGGCCGGCTCGACCACCTGGCCTTCCCCGAGGGCGCGGAGTTCTCCCGCGGCGCGGTGCGCATCGACAGCGGCGTGCGTCCCGGCGACGAGATCAGCCCGTTCTACGACCCGATGATCGCCAAGGTGATCGTGCACGGGCCGACCCGGACGGCGGCGCTGAACCGGCTGACCCGCGCGCTCGAGGCCTGCCGGGTCACCGGCTCGGTGACCAATCTCGACTTCCTCGTGGCGCTGTCGCGGCATCGGGGGTTCCGCGCCGGCGAGGTCGATACCGGGCTGATCGGCCGCGATCTGGACACGTTGGTCTCGGCCGAGGGGCCGGGCGAGGACCTCGTCGCGGTGGCGGCGGTGGCGGCGCTGGGGCTGCTCAGCCCGCGCGACGCCGCCGATCCCTGGGACGCCCTGGCGGGCTGGCGGCACTGGACCGCGGATGCGCTGCACGCCCTCCTCGAAAGCGAGGCCGGACGGATCGAGCGCAGCGTCACCCTGCGCGGGCACGGGCATTACACCGTCGCCGGCCCCGAGGGCACGACCGAGCTGTCGCTGCGCCCCGCCCCGGAGGGCGGCGTGATCCTCGAGAGCCACGGCCGCCGGCGCCGCATCGATGTGGTCGAGGAGGCGCACCGCGTCTCGGTCTTCGCCGAGGGGCGCAGCGCCTCCTGGCGGCTGCCCGACCCGCTGGCCGATGCCGCCGCCGAGGAGGCCGGCGGCGATCAGGTCGCGGCGCCGATGCCGGGCCTCGTGCGGATGCTGTCGGCCGCGCCCGGCCAGAGCGTCGAGGCCGGCGCCGCGCTGGTGGTGCTCGAGGCGATGAAGATGGAGCACACCCTGCGCGCCCCGCGCGACGGCGTGGTGGCCGAGATCATGGTGGCCGAGGGCGACCAGGTCTCGGACGGCGCGGTGCTGCTGACGCTGGAGCCCGAGGATGGCTGAGCGCGTCGACATTTTCGAGATGGGCCCGCGCGACGGGTTGCAGAACGAGGCGGTGCAGATCGCCACCGCGGACAAGATCCGCCTCGTCGACCTGTTGTCGGAATGCGGCTTCGCGCGGATCGAGGTGACCAGCTTCGTCAGCCCGAAATGGGTGCCACAGATGGCCGATGCCGCCGAGGTCATGGCCGGCATCGCCCGCCGTCCGGGCATCTCCTACGCCGTGCTGACGCCGAACCTGAAGGGCTTCGAGGCGGCGCGGGCGGCCAACGCCTCGGAGGTCGCGGTCTTCGCCTCGGCATCGGAGGGGTTCAGCCGCGCCAACATCAACTGCTCGGTGGCCGAGAGCCTCGAGCGCTTCGCCCCGGTGGCCGAGGCGGCGCGCGAGGCCGGCCTCCCGGTGCGGGGCTACGTCTCCTGCGTCACCGACTGCCCCTATGACGGGCCGGTGGCGCCGCCGGCGGTGGCGCGGGTCGCGGCCGGGCTGCGCGATCTCGGCTGCTACGAGGTCTCGCTCGGCGACACGATCGGCGCCGGCACCCCGGAGAGCGTCGACCGCATGCTCGCCGCGGTGCTCGAGGAGGTCCCGGCCGCGCGCCTCGCCGGGCATTTCCACGACACCGGCGGCCGCGCGCTCGACAATATCGAGGCCAGCCTCGCCCGCGGCCTGCGCAGCTTCGACGCGGCGGTCGGAGGCCTCGGCGGCTGCCCCTACGCGCCCGGCGCCAAGGGCAATGTCGCGACCGAGAAGGTGGCGGCGCTGATGGACCGGCTGGGCTTCGCGACCGGCCTCGACGCGGGCCGGCTGGCCGCGGCCGCGGCCTTCGCCCGAACCTTGAGGAGTGCCGCATGAGCTACCAGACCCTCGACATCCGCCAGGACGAGCGCGGCGTCGCCTATGTCACGTTGAACCTGCCCGAGAAGCGCAACGTGCTCTCGGCCACGATGATCGCCGAGTTGACCGACATGGCGGGCAGCCTGGGCGCCGCCGAGGGCACCCGCGCCATCGTCCTCGCCGGCGCCGGCAAGGTGTTCTGCGCCGGCGGCGACCTGACCTGGATGAAGGCGCAGATCGAGGCCGACCGGCCGACCCGGATGCGCGAGGCCAAGAAGCTTGCCATGATGCTGAACGCGCTGAACGAGATGCCGACGCCGCTGATCGGCCGGCTGCATGGCGGCGCCTTCGGCGGCGGCGTCGGCCTCGCCTGCATCTGCGACGTGGCGCTGGCCGCGGAGGGCACCAAGTTCGGCTTCACCGAAACCCGGCTCGGGCTGATCCCGGCCACCATCGGCCCCTACGTGCTGGCCCGCATGGGCGAGGGCCGGGCGCGCCGGGTCTTCATGTCGGCGCGGATCTTCGACGCCGCCGAGGCGGTGGAGCTGGGCGTGCTGGCGCGGGCGGTGCCGCAGGACGCTCTGGACGCCGCGGTGGAGGCGGAGGTCGCGCCCTATCTCGCGGTGGCGCCGGGGGCGGTGGGGCGCGCCAAGGCGCTGGCCCGCAGCCTCGGGCCGCGCATCGACGCGGCGGTGATCGACGACACCGTCCGGCAGCTCGCGGACGCCTGGGAGACCGAGGAATCGCGGCACGGCATCGCCTGCTTTCTCGACAAGACCGCGCCCCGCTGGGCCTGAGGGCGACCGGCCGGGGGCGCTGCCCCCGGACCCCCGGGATATTTTTGCTCAGAAGAAGATGGGGGCGACACGGTGTTTGCCGGAGGTGGTGCGTCGGCCGGTTGACGGAGCGGCAGGGTGTCATCGGGGTCGATGGCGCCGCGGCCGCCCAGGGAGGATCCCCGCGCGGGACAAAGGCCGCAGGCCGCCGCGCATCGCCGGGCCGCCCCCGGGCCCGGCGATCTGGTGAGGCTGGGCGCTGAGCTTCGAGCGTCTTCGGAGCTGGTTGCATAAAGCGTGGGATTCCGCGGTCGGGATCGCCGTGCCGCGGCCCGTCGATGCGCGGCTTCGTACTGCAAGACCGAGGGCAGGGGTGTCGTGCCGGCAGTGCTGCGGCCTGCCTGGCCACGCACTTTCAGGGCTTGGCCAGAGCGCTGTTTTATTCGGCAATTGCGGGTGGGTCTGCGGGATTGTTGAGCAGGTGGACGGGGAAGTGCTGGAAAACCGGGCAGGTGATTGCGGTTTGGGCCGGTCCGGGGTCGAAGGGGGCAGGTTTTTACTGTGACAGGATTTCCGCCATGCGCCGTCCCGCCTCCGTCCTCCTCGCTTCCCTGGCCGCCACCCCGGCGCTGGCCCATGGCGGGCCGCACATGCATCCGCACGGGCTCGAGGCGCCGCTGATGCTGGGGCTCGCCGTGGCCGCCGTGGTCGCGCTGGCGGTCTTGTACCGCCGGCGCTGAGCCGGCGGGGTCAGGCCTCCTCGGAGGCCGGTTCCGGCACCGGCGCGAGGCCGCCGATCTCGGCGATCAGCCGGGCGATCCGGGCCACGCCCGCGCCGGTGCGCAGCCGGGCGAAGGTGAAGGGGCGGCCGGCGCGCATCCGCGCGGCGTCGCGCTCCATCACCGACAGATTGGCGCCAACATGCAGCGCGAGGTCGGTCTTGTTGATCACCAGGATGTCCGAGCGGGTGATCGCCGGGCCGCCCTTCCTCGGGATCTCCTCGCCGGCGGCGACGTCGATGACGTAGATCGTCAGGTCCGCAAGCTCCGGCGAAAAGGTGGCCGAGAGGTTGTCGCCGCCGCTCTCGATCAGCACGATCTCGAGGTCCGGGTGGCGCGCGGTCAGCTCGGCCACCGCCGCGAGGTTGATCGAGGCATCCTCGCGGATCGCGGTATGCGGGCAGCCGCCGGTTTCCACGCCCAGGATGCGGTCCGAGGGCAGCACCTGCATCCGCATCAGCGCCTCGGCATCCTCCTGCGTGTAGATGTCGTTGGTGATCGCGGCGATCGAATGATGCGGCGTGAGATATTCGCAGAGCCGCGCCGTCAGCGTCGTCTTGCCGGCGCCGACCGGGCCGCCGATGCCGATGCGGAGTGGGCCGTGGGGGGAGGGGGCGGTGGTCATGTGCGGAAGATCCTCGATCTCTGGGTTTCGTGCTGCATCGCCGCGATGTCGGCGAGAAAGGCGGCGTTGCCGAGCCGGGTCAGGTCGCCGTCGGCGGCCGCCGCGGCCTGCGCCGCGCAGAGCGGCGCGAGCCGGCGCAGCAGGCGCTGGCCCTCGGTCTGGCCCACCGGCAGCAGGCGCTGGCCGGCGGCGACGAGGTTGGCGGCGAAGGCCTGCAGGTAGAGCGTCGCGGTGGCCACCAGCGGCAGGCCCTCGAGCCGCGCCGCGCGGCCCACCGCCACCGGGTAGGCCAGCCGCGGCAGGGCGTGGCCGGTGAGCGCTGCGGTGGTCGCGGCGAAGGCCGCGCCCTGCAGGTCGAGCTCAATCAGCCGCTCGCGCGAGGCGGCGAAGGCGCGGGCCCGGGCGTCGATCTCCGCGACTGCCTCGGCGTCCGGGGCATGCCAGGCGGCGGCGAGGAAGCGCGGCTCGCTGGCGCCGGCGCCCTCGCGCAGCAGCGCCGCGATCCAGCCCTCGAGCGCCGCGGCATCGCGGACCCGGCCGGTCTCCACCGCGGCCTCGAGCCCGTGCGAATAGGCGAAGGCGCCCACCGGGTAGGCCGGCGAGAGCCATTGCGCGAGGGTGGCGAGCGCGGCGAGGTCGGGCAGGTCAGTGGGCGTGGCCATGGGTCCGCCCGTGGCCATAGGCGCCGCCCTCCGGCAGGAACGGCGCCTCGATCTCGGTCAGCGCCGCGCCGAGCCGCTCCAGCATGTCGCGCAGCACGTGGTCGCGGCGGATCCGCAGTCGGTCGGCCAGCACCTGGCAGGGCGTGTGGCGGTTGCCGACATGCCAGGCCAGCCGGGCGAGGTCGGCGCCGGCGACCTCCAGCAGCGGCTCCGGCGCGGCGGCGATCTCCACCAGCCGGCCGTCGTCGAGCAGCAGCGCCGCGCCATGATCGAGCGAGGCGGTCTGCGGCAGATCGACCAGCAGGCGCAGGCCGTCCTCGGCCACGAGCACCTTGCGGCGCAGGAAGCGGTCCTCGTAGCTCAGCGCGCAGCGCGCGGCGGCGCCCGACCACTGGCCGGGGGCGCGGATCGCGCGTGCCACGGGCAGGGTCTCGGTCGGGGTGTCGTTCATCATCGTGGCCCTCAGAACAGGAAGTAGCGTTGCGCCATCGGCAGGGTCTCGGCCGGCTGGCAGGTCAGCAGCTCGCCATCGGCGCGCACCTCGTAGGTCTCGGGGTCGACCTCGACCTCGGGCGTGGCGTCGTTGAGCTTGAGGTCGCGCTTGCCGATGGCACGGGTGTTGGCGACCGCCACCAGGTCCTTGGCGAGGCCGAGCCGGCCGCGCAGCCCGTCGGCCTCGGCGGCGGCCGAGACGAAGGTCACCGCCGAGCGCTCGATCGCCCGGCCATAGGCACCGAACATCGGCCGCGACTGCACCGGCTGGGGCGTCGGGATCGAGGCGTTGGGATCGCCCATCTGCGCCATCGCGATCATGCCGCCCATCAGCACCATGTCGGGCTTCACCCCGAAGAAGGGCGGCGACCAGAGCACCAGGTCGGCGCGCTTGCCGACCTCGACGGAGCCGATCTCGTGGCTCAGCCCATGGGCGATGGCCGGGTTGATGGTGTATTTCGCCACGTAGCGCCGGGCCCTCAGGTTGTCGTTGGCGCCGGTCTCGGCGGACAGCCGGCCGCGCTGCTTCTTCATCTTGTCGGCGGTCTGCCAGGTGCGGATGATCACCTCGCCGACGCGGCCCATGGCCTGGCTGTCGGAGGCGATGATCGAGAACGCCCCCATGTCGTGCAGGATGTCCTCCGCGGCGATGGTCTCGCGCCGGATCCGGCTCTCGGCGAAGGCCACGTCCTCGGGGATCGACTTGTCGAGGTGGTGGCAGACCATCAGCATGTCGAGATGCTCTTCCAGCGTGTTCACGGTGAACGGCCGGGTCGGGTTGGTCGAGGAGGGCAGCACGTGCTCCTCGCCGCAGATGCGGATGATGTCGGGGGCATGGCCGCCGCCGGCGCCCTCGGTGTGGAAGGCGTGGATGGTGCGGCCCTTGATCGCCGCCAGTGTGTGCTCGACGAAGCCTGCCTCGTTGAGCGTGTCGGTGTGGATCATCACCTGCACGTCGAGCGCGTCGGCCACCGACAGGCAGCAATCGATCGCCGCCGGCGTGGTGCCCCAATCCTCGTGCAGCTTCAGCGCGCAGGCGCCGGCGCGCACCTGTTCCTCGAGCGCCGCCGGAAGCGAGGCATTGCCCTTGCCGGCGAAGGCGAGGTTCATCGGGAAGGCGTCGGCGGCCTGCAGCATGCGGCCGATATGCCAGGGCCCCGGCGTGCAGGTGGTGGCCAGCGTGCCATGCGCCGGGCCGGTGCCGCCGCCGAGCATCGTGGTCAGGCCGGAATGCAGCGCGTCGTCGATCTGCTGCGGGCAGATGTAATGGATGTGCGAATCGAAGCCGCCGGCGGTCAGGATGCGGCCCTCGCCGGCGATGATCTCGGTGCCCGGGCCGATGACGATGTCGATGCCGGGCTGGGTGTCGGGGTTGCCGGCCTTGCCGATGGCGGCGATGCGGCCGTCGCGCAGAGCCAGGTCGGCCTTGTAGATGCCGGTCCAGTCGAGGATCAGGGCGTTGGTGATCACGGTGTCGGGCGCGCCCTCGGCGCGGGTGCGCTGCGACTGGCCCATGCCGTCGCGGATCACCTTGCCGCCGCCGAACTTGACCTCCTCGCCATAGGGGCCGGTGAGGTCGCGCTCGACCTCGATGATCAGGTCGGTATCGGCCAGGCGGACGCGGTCGCCCGTGGTCGGGCCGAACATCGCGGCATAGTCGGTGCGGTCGATGGCGACGGGCATCAGCGGCCCTCCCGGGACGGGAGGGCGGCACGGCGCGGCGGCGCGGTCAGCGCAGCATGCTGCGGAACTGGTCGTTGCGGCTGCGGGTCATGGCGGCCATGCAACTGTAGTACAGGGCGCGGTCCAGACTGCCGCCGTGGTGCAGTTCGGGTTCGCAATGGGCATCGCGCCGCTGCAGCCAGCGCCGCTGTTCGGCAAGCAGGCTCTGCCCGGTGCCGCGGGCATCGGCGCGCGGCTTCAGCACTTTCCACAGGCGGTTGAGCTCGGCATCGGCGGTGCGCCAATCCTGCACGGCGCATTCGATCATGGCCATGGAGGTCGTGCCGGGGCAATTGTGTTCGGCGCCGGCCGACAGGGGCGGAACGGTCAGAAGGACCGCCAGGAGCATATGAAACGTGCGCATCGGAAACATCCTTGGCGAAATAGTCCAAGGGTGCCATGCCGGGGCGGATGCGGGCAATATTCATCCCAGATCCCCCATGACCCGGCCCTGGAAGCCGTAGACCCTGCGCGCCCCGCGGAAGGGGATCAGCTGCACCGCCCGGCGCTGCCCGGGCTCGAAGCGCACCGCGGTGCCGGCGGCGATGTCGAGCCGGCAGCCATGCGCCGCGGCGCGGTCGAAGTCGAGCGCCGGGTTGGCCTCGGCGAAATGGTAATGCGAGCCGACCTGCACCGGCCGGTCGCCGGTATTGGCGACCATCAGCGCGACGGTCTCGGCGCCCTCGTTCAGGGTCAACGTGCCCTCGGCGGGCAGGATCTCTCCGGGGATCATGGCGGGCCTCCTCAGCGGATCGGGTTGTGCACGGTGACGAGCTTGGTGCCGTCGGGAAAGGTCGCCTCGACCTGCACGTCGTGGATCATCTCTGGCACCCCCTCCATGCACTGATCGCGGGTGAGGACGCGGGCGCCGGCCTCCATCATCTCGGCCACCGTGCGGCCGTCGCGGGCGCCCTCGACCACCGTGTCGGTGATCAGCGCGATGGCTTCGGGGTGGTTCAGCTTGACGCCGCGGGCGAGACGCCGGCGCGCCACCTCGGCCGCCATGGCGACCAGCAGCTTGTCTTTCTCTCTCGGGGTCAGGTTCATCTCAGATCATCCAGGGACGGGGCAGGGGATTGCCCGACAGGCGGGCGAGGATCGGCATCAGGCTCCGGCGCAGCAGGTGGCCGTCCGCGGCCAGGAGCCGCAGAACCAGGAGGTCGGGGGCCAGGAGGCTGGCGCCGCCGGTGGCGGGCAGCAGCGCCCGGACCGCGGCGAGATGCGCCTCGGCCTCGGGCGCGGCGAAGACCAGCGCGGCCATCGCTCCGGCGCCGCCGGCGGTGGCGGGACAGGCCAGGCGCCCGGCGATGTCGCCCTCCAGCGCGAGGCCGTCGAGATAGATCGGGCGGCCGCCGCGGCGGATCTCGACGCGGTCGCGGAACCGGCCGGCATCGAGGCGCTCGCCCATCGCCGCGCGGCCGAAGATCACCGGCTCGCAGAACAGCAGCCGTGCGGTCGGGTCGAGGTCGACCTCGAGCCGCCGGTCGAGCGCGGCGCCGCGGAACAGGATCGTCTCCTGCGGCACCCAGTCGAGCCGCGCCCCGGCTCCGGCGCGGAGCCGGGTTCGGACCTGACCGATCTCGCCCGGCAGCGCGCGGTAGGCGCGTTCGCAGGCCTGGGTGGTCAGGGTCAGCGCGGTGCCCGCGCCCGCCTCGGCTTCGAGCGCGAAGCGGTCGCCGCCGGTGATGCCGCCCGCGGTGTTGACCAGCACCGCCTGCAGGCTGCGCCCCGTGCTCCGCGGAAACAGCGCCTTGAGCGATCCGGCCTGGTGCAGCCCGTCCAGCACGCTGCGGCCGTCGCGCGGCTTGCTCGACAGCTGCACGTGGTCGCTCGCCCAGGGCACCGCTGCCGCGAGGGCACCGGTCCCGGACGGGTGGGGCAGGGGGGCGGACAGGGTGATGGTCGTCTCCTCGGAACGGCGGCGGGTCGTTCCGCTTCTGCCCCGAAAACGGGCGGCTGCCATCTGCGCAGGCCATCCATCGGGCGATTCCGCCACGACCTGCCCGTTTTCGCGCCGTTGCCGCGGTCATCTGCGCAATTGTTCGGCAAATCCCGGCCCGGGCCGGGTCCGGGCCGCGGGCGAAATTGCCTGCGCGGCCGCGATGACCAATGCAGGGTCATCCGTTCGGGAGGCTTCCGGGTCTCGGGGGGCGGGTGTGTGACGGCCGGACGCAGTTGGCGCTCGGCCCGGCCGCCACACGGGGTGCAACCAGACAGTTGCGGGCCTTGAGGTAGTCGGCGCGCCGCTCCGCGGCAAGGACCCGGCACCGGCGGCCCGCGAGGAGAGACAGATGACCGCTCTGAAAACCACACTCGCCGCCAGCGCAGCGACGCTGGCGCTGGCCGCGCCGGCGCTGGCGCAGGATTGCCCGATCAAGGTCGGGGTGCTGCATTCGCTGTCCGGCACGATGGCGATCTCGGAAACCACGCTGAAGGACACCATGCTGATGCTCGTCGAGGATCAGAACGCCAAGGGCGGCGTGCTGGGCTGCGAGCTCGAGGCGGTGGTGGTCGACCCGGCCTCCGACTGGCCGCTCTTCGCCGAGAAGGCGCGCGAGCTGCTGACCGTGCACGAGGTCGACGTGATCTTCGGCAACTGGACCAGCGTCAGCCGCAAGTCGGTGCTGCCGGTGATCGAGGAGCTGAACGGCCTGCTGTTCTACCCGGTCCAGTACGAGGGTGAGGAAAGCTCCATGAACGTCTTCTATACCGGCGCTGCGCCGAACCAGCAGGCGATCCCGGCCACCGACTACTTCCTCGAGGAGCTGGGCGTCGAGAAGTTCGCGCTTCTGGGCACCGACTACGTCTACCCGCGGACCACCAACAACATCCTCGAGGCCTATCTGCAGGACAAGGGCATCGCGGCCTCCGACATCTTCGTCAACTACACCCCGTTCGGCCATTCCGACTGGTCCAAGATCGTCGCCGACGTGGTCGCGCTCGGCGCCGACGGCAAGAAGGTCGGCGTGATCTCGACGATCAACGGCGACGCCAATATCGGCTTCTACAAAGAGCTGGCCGCTGCCGGCATCTCGGCCGAGGACATCCCCGTGGTCGCCTTCTCGGTGGGCGAGGAGGAGCTGTCGGGCCTCGACACCTCGAACCTCGTCGGCCACCTCGCGGCGTGGAACTACTTCCAGTCCGCCGACACCGACGCGAACGAGGAATTCGTCGCCAAGTGGAAGGCGCGGATGGGCGAGGACCGGGTCACCAACGACCCGATGGAGGCGCATTACATCGGCTTCAACATGTGGGTGAACGCCGCCGAGGCCGCGGGCTCCGTCGAGGTCGATGCCGTGCGCGAGGCGATGTACGGCCAGGAGTTCCCCAACCTGACCGGCGGCACCGCGGTGATGCTGCCCAACCATCACCTCGCCAAGCCGGTGCTGATCGGCGAGATCCAGGATGACGGCCAGTTCGACATCATCTCGCAGACCGACGAGGTCGAGGGCGATGCCTGGACCGACTTCCTGCCGGAATCGGCGGTGCTGACCAGCGATTGGCAGGAGCTCGATTGCGGCATGTACAACACCCAGACCGAGTCCTGCGTGCAGACCCTCTCGAATTACTGAGCAGTGCAGGAGGAGGGGGCGGACGCCGCCCCCTCCCGGCCGAGGATACCGACATGACCCGTCTTCTGATCGCCGGGCTGGCGCTGCTGGCCTTCGTCTCCCTGGCACGGGCGCAGGACGCCGCCGCCCCCGGGCCGATGCAGGCCGTGCTGCAGGCGCAGGCCGACCTGATCGAGGAAAGCTCGCGCCGGACCATCGCGCCGGCGATCGCCGCGGTGGCCGAAAGCGGCCTGCCGCAGGCCCAGGACGTGCTGCAGGCCTGGCAGGACAAGGCGCTGTGGCGCCGCGCAGAGGACGGGCTGTTCTTCCGCGGCGCCGAGACCGGCGCCGACACCGTGCGGCTGACCGATGTCGATACCGGCGCCCCGGCCGGCGAGGTCGACGAGGACGCGGTCGAGCAGATCAAGCCCAACAGCGGCATCCGGGCGCTGCTGGCGGTGGCGCTGGTGCAGTTCCAGCTTACCGATCCCGACCCCGAGCGCCGCGCCGACGCGCTGACCTCGCTCGAGCGCAACCCGGCCGGCGACGCGCTGGAGCCGCTGCGCGCCTCGATCGAGACCGAAGACCATCCCGGCCTGCGGGCCAAGAAGATGCGGCTGGAGCGGCTGCTGACCATCGCCCACGACCCCGACCGCGCCGCCCGCATCGCCGCCATCGCGCAGATGTCGGGCGATCTCGGCGTCGACGTGCGCGCCACCCTGAACCCGCTGGTGGCGACCCGGCTCGAGGTCTTCGAGGGCGCCATCCCCGAGACCCGCAACGTCAAGGCGGAGCGGGTCCCCGGCGAGGACGGCTTCTCGCGCCGCGAGGCCTACGAGGCCGCGGTCGCGGCGCGCCTGGCGCCGCCGCGGCTCGACCCGTCGGCGATCCGCGACACGCTGGCGGCCAACATCGTCGAGGGCCGCGTCGGCGGCGTGCCGGTGGCCGCGCTGTCCGACGAGGAGGCCCGCGCCCGCGCCTATGCCGGGCTGGTCGAGGACGGGCTGGCCGAGCCCGCCGCCGACGCCGCCGAGATCGACCGCCGGCTGGCCGGTTTCCGCTTTGCCGAGACCTATGCCGAGCCCGACCCGGAGGTCACCGCCGCCGCCGAGGCCGCGCTCACGCGCATCGCCACCAAGGTCGGGCTGAACCAGTCCGCCGACCTCGCGCTCGACGCGCTGAGCCTCGCTTCGATCTACTTCCTCGCCGCCATCGGGCTCGCCATCACCTTCGGCGTCATGGGGGTGATCAACATGGCGCATGGCGAATTCATCATGATGGGCGCCTATACCGGCTACGTGGTGCAGCAATTCGTGCCCAACCACACGCTGTCGATCCTCGTCGCGCTGCCGCTGGCCTTTGCCGTCACCTTCGCCGCCGGCGTGGCGCTGGAGCGGCTGGTCATCCGCCATCTCTATCACCGCCCGCTGGAGACCCTGCTGGCGACCTTCGGCATCTCCATCGCGCTGCAGCAGATCGCCAAGAACGTCTTCGGCACGCAGGCCCGGCCGCTGACCGCGCCCGGCTGGCTCGACGGCGCCTGGATGATCAACGACGTGGTCTCGATCAGCTATATCCGGATCGCCATCTTCGTGCTGGCGCTGGTCTTCCTCGGCCTCTTCCTGTTCATCATGCGGCGCACCCGGCTCGGGCTCGAGACCCGGGCGGTGACCCAGAACCGCCGCATGGCGGCCAGCATGGGGATCAACCCGGACCGCGTGAACATGCTGACCTTCGGGCTGGGCTCCGGCATCGCCGGCATCGCCGGGGTCGCCATCGGCCTCTTTGCCAAGGTCACCTCGGAGCTCGGCTCGGACTACATCGTGCAGAGCTTCATGACCGTGGTGGTGGGCGGCGTCGGCAATATCTGGGGCACCCTCGCCGGCGCCACGATGATCGGCGCCCTGCACAAGGGCATCGAGTGGCTGAACCCGTCCAACACGCTGGCGGCGCAGACCTTCATGATCGTCTTCATCATCCTGTTCATCCAGGTCCGGCCGCGCGGCATCGTCGCGCTCAAGGGCCGGGCGGCGGAGGCCTGAGCACATGACTTTCGACCGCAATCCGCGCTATCCTCGCAGCCATTCCAAGGCGTCCCGGCGGGACGCAGCTTTCGACGACGGACCATTTGACCGAAGCGATTTGCCACCGGAAAGGAATTGCGATGCAACGGCTTCTGTTCATCGGCCTGCTCGGCCTCGCCACCGGGGCCCGGGCCGACGGCTACGGCTTCATGACCCCCTCGGGCAACATCTACTGCAACGGCGCGGTCGAGGCCTCGGAGATCACCTGCACCATCGTCGAGCGCTCCGGCCCGCCGGCGATGGCGCGTCCTGGCAATTGCTCGGCCAGCTGGGGGCACGAATTCCATCTCCGCGCCTCCGGTCCGGCGCGCATGGGCTGCAGCCGGGCCCCGCGCCGGGTGGATTACAGCGACGTCGCGCCCTACGGACAGTCCGGCGCGTTCGGCGCGATCACCTGCCGGTCCGAGCGCACCGGCCTGACCTGCCGCAACCCGTCCGGGCACGGCTTCTTCCTGTCGCGACGGTCGCAGCAGGTGTTCTGAGCCGGGCGCCGGCCGCCCGCCCGGGAGCGGTCCGATGACCGGCGCGGCGCGGTACCGGCCGCTGCTCGCCCGACCCTCGGTGCTGATCTTCCTGTCGGGCCTGGCGCTCTTCACCCTGGCGGTGACGCTGGCCTCCGAGGCGATGGGCAGCGGGCTGATCTCCACCTCCTTCGTCAAGACGCTGGGCAAGACGCTCTGCCTCTGCCTCGCGGCGCTGGCGATGGATCTGGTCTGGGGCTATTGCGGCATCCTCAGCCTCGGGCATTTCGCCTTCTTCGGGCTCGGCGGCTACATGATCGGCATGTGGTTGATGTACGAGCGCACCCGCGACATCGTCGTCGACTCGCTCGCCGCGGCACCGATCCCGCCCACCGCGGCCGAGATCGAGGCCGCCATCGGCAACCAGATCTTCGGCGTCGTGGGCGGCAGCGACTTCCCCTTGATCTGGGCCTTCGCCGACAGCCTCGCGATCCAGCTGGCGCTGGTGGTGCTGCTGCCGGGTCTGCTGGCGCTGGTCTTTGGCTGGCTCGCCTTCCGCAGCCGCGTCACCGGCGTCTATCTGTCGATCCTGACCCAGGCGATGACCCTGGCCCTGGCGCTCTACCTGTTCCAGAACGACAGCGGGCTGCGCGGCAATAACGGCCTGTCGGGCCTGCAGAACCTGCCCGGGGTCGCGGCGCCGCAATCGGTCGTGTCGCTGTGGTTCCTCTGGGGCTCGGCGCTGGCTCTGGGGCTGGGCTACCTGCTCTGCGCCTGGGTCGTCGACGGCAAGTTCGGCTCGGTGATCCGCGGCATCCGCGACAACGAGGCCCGGGTGCGCTTCCTCGGCTACTCGGTGGAGGGCTACAAGCTCTTCGTCTTCACCCTGACCGCCTGCATCGCCGGCATCGCGGGCGCGCTCTACTACCCGCAGGCCGGCATCATCAACCCGGCCGAGATCGCGCCCATCGCCTCGATCTACCTCGCGGTCTGGGTCGCGGTGGGCGGCCGCGGCCGGCTCTACGGCGCGGTGATCGGCGCCGCCTTCGTGTCGCTGGTGTCGAGCTGGTTCACCGGCGGGCAGGCGCCCGACATCGATCTCGGCCTCTACACGGTGAAATGGGTCGATTGGTGGCTGGTGCTCTTGGGCCTGAGCTTCGTGCTGGTCACGCTGTTTGCGCCGAAGGGCATCGGCGGGCTGGTCGATCTGTGGACCGAGCGCCGCCGCGGCGACCGCCACGGCGCCGCTTACGGCCCCGATGCGGGCGCGCTGCGCGAGCGGGAGGCGGCGGAATGAACAGCACCCTTCTCGAAGTGTCGGGCGTCTCGGTCTCGTTCGACGGCTTCCGCGCCATCAACAACCTGTCCTTCCAGATCGGCCGCGCCGAGCTGCGCGCCATCATCGGCCCCAACGGCGCCGGCAAGACCACCTTCATGGACATCGTCACCGGCAAGACCCGGCCCGACGAGGGGCGGGTGATCTGGGGCGAGAAGTCGATCTCGCTCCTGTCCCTGTCGGAGGCGCGGATCGCCCGCGAGGGGGTGGGCCGCAAGTTCCAGAAGCCCACCGTCTTCGAGGACCAGAGCGTGCGCGACAACCTGCTGCTGGCGCTGCGCGCCAAGCGCGGGCCCTTCGCGGTGCTGTTCTGGCGCCCGGGCCCCGAGGACATGGCGCGGGTCGAGGAGCTGGCCGGCGAGATCGGCCTCGGGGCGCAGCTCGACCGCATCTCGGGCGAGCTCAGCCACGGCCAGAAGCAATGGCTCGAGATCGGCATGCTGCTGGCGCAGGAGCCGCGGCTGCTGCTCGTCGACGAGCCCGCCGCCGGGATGACCCCGGAGGAGCGCGAACACACCACCGAGATCCTGACCCGCGCCGCCGAAAGCCGCGCCGTGGTGGTCATCGAGCACGACATGGAGTTCGTGCGGCGGCTCAACTGCAAGGTCACGGTGCTGCACGAGGGCGCGGTGCTGGCCGAGGGGTCGCTCGATCACGTCACGTCGAACCGCGAGGTCATCGACGTCTATCTGGGGCGCTGAGACATGCTGCACATCGAGAACCTGACCCTGCATTACGGCCATTCGCGGATCCTGCACGACATCTCGCTCGAGGCGCGGCAGGGCGAGGTGACCTGCGTCATGGGCACCAACGGCGTCGGCAAGACCAGCCTGATGAAGGCGATCTCGGGCAGCCATCCGCGCTCCGGCGGGACGATGCGGCTCGACGGCGAGGATCTGGGCGTGCTGCCGGCGCACCGGCTGGCGCAGAAGGGCATCGCCTACGTCCCCCAGGGGCGCGAGATCTTTCCCCTGATGACGGTGGCCGAGAACCTCGAAACCGGCTTTGCCTGCCTGCCCGAGGGCGCGCGCCGGGTGCCGGAGGAGATCTACGAGCTGTTCCCGGTGCTCAAGAAGATGCTGACGCGGCGCGGCGGCGACCTGTCGGGCGGCCAGCAGCAGCAGCTGGCGATCGCGCGGGCGCTGATCACCCGGCCGAAGCTTCTGCTGCTCGACGAGCCGACCGAGGGCATCCAGCCCAACATCATCCAGCAGATCGGCCGGGTGATCCGGCATCTGCGCGACGAGGGCGAAATGGCCATCGTGCTGGTCGAGCAGTATTTCGACTTCGCCTACGACCTTGCCGACCGGGTGCTGGTGCTGCGCCGCGGCCGGGCCGAATTGTCGGGCGCGCGCGACCGCTTCAGCCGCGACATGCTGCTCGGCTGCGTCTCGGTCTGAGCCGTCTCAGCCGGAGCGGAAGATCCGCGACTCGCCGATCATCCGCTCCAGCGCGGCGATGCGCTCGGCGCTCGAATCCGAGCGCTTGTTCTGGATCTCGGCCACCAGCGCCTCGATCAGGAAATTGATCGCCAGCGTCGAATCCCAGCTCGACGGCACCTCGACCTGGGCGCGGAAGCAGAAGGCGGCGTGGCGCTCGATCGGCGAGCCCCAGGCATCGGTGAAGAGCACGATGTCGGCGCCCTGGCCGACGGCGAGGCCGGCGAGCTTCTCAAGCTCCTTCTCGTAGCGGCGAATGTCGAAGATCACCAGGGTCGAGCTGGCATCCATGTCGAGCAGCGATTGCGGCCAGACGCTGGGCGAGCTGTCGACGAGGAAGACCTGCGGCCGGATGATCTGCAGGTGGTTGTAGAAGTAATGCGCGTTGGAGCGGGTGATGCGCCCGCCCAGCAGATGCAGCCGCCGCGCCGGATCGGCCAGCAGGTCCGCCACGCGGTCGAATTCTCCCAGGTCGAGCCGGTCCAGCGTGCGGTTGACGTTGCTCGCCACCGCCTCGACGAAGCGCGACACGAAATGGGCGCGGTGGCTGTCGCGGCGCGCCGTCTCGAGCTTGGCCAGCGGCTGCTTCATGCGCGCGCCGATCTCCTCGCGGATGGCGTCCTGGAGATCGGGAAAGCCTTCGTAGCCGAGCTTGCGCGCCAGCCGGATCACCGTGGGGGTCGAGACCTCGGCGCTTTCCGCCAGCTTGGTGATCGATTGCAGCCCCGAGAGCAGCGAATCCTCGAGCAGCACCGCCGCGAGCTTGCGTTCGGCGGCGGTCAGGTCGGTCTGCCGCTCTTTCAGGAGGTCGCGGACCAGGAGGCTGCTGCGGGCCAAGCTCTGTTCCTTTCTCTTCATGCAAACTCGGGATGAAGAGCATACTACAGGATAATTCTTGACAGGCCACAATTTACTGTAGTGATGTTTACACAAACCACGGGGGGCGGCGTGCGCGACAGCGGCTGGACAGCGGTGGAGGTGACGAACGCCGACGGTCGGGCGCCCCTGGTGCTGGTCTGCGAACACGCCGCGGCGCATATCCCGCCGGATCTGGACGATCTCGGGCTCGACGCGGCGGCGCGCTACAGCCACGCGGCCTGGGATATCGGCGCCCGCGACGTCGCCGTGGCGCTGGCAAAGCGGCTGGACGCCCCGCTGCTGGCGGGCACGATCTCGCGCCTGGTCTACGATCTGAACCGCCCCGCCGACGCGCCCGACGCGATCCCGGCATACAGCGAGATCCACGCGGTACCGGGCAACCGCGACCTTTCGGCCGAGGCCCGCGCCGAGCGCCATGCCCGCATCCACACGCCGTTCCACGCCACCCTGGCGGAACTGCTCGACCGGCAGACGGCGCGGGCCGGGTCGGTGGCGCTGATCACCGTGCACAGCTTCACCCCGGTCTACCGCGGCGCCCGCCGCGCGGTCGATCTGGGCTTCCTGCACGACGCCGATCCCGGGCTGGCCGAGGCCGCGCTGGCGGCCGAGACGGCGCGCGGGCTCTGGCGGGCGGCGCTGAACGAGCCCTATTCCGCCGCCGACGGGGTCACCCACACGCTCGAACTGCACGGCACCGCGCGCAACCGCCCGGCGCTGATGATCGAGATCCGCAACGACCTGATCGACACGCCCGACAGCGCCGCGGCGATGGCCGAGCATCTTGCCGGCACGCTGCGCGCGGTGCCCGCGCTCCGGGACGCGGAGGGCGCGCCATGATCGCCTTCCTGCGCCGCTACGTCGCCGTGATCGACCGCTGCAACTACCTGCTGGGGCGGGTGGTGATGCTGGGCATCTTCGTGCTGATGGCCATCCTGCTGTTCTCGTCGATCAACAAGACCTTCTTCACGCCGACGCTGTGGACGCTGGAAATGGCCCAGTTCGTGATGGTCGGCTACTACATCCTCGGCGGGCCCTACGCGATGCAGATGGGCTCCAACGTGCGCATGGACCTGTTCTACGGCGAGCTGTCGCCGCGCCGGAAGGCCTGGACCGACGCGTTTACCGTGCTGTTCCTGCTGGTCTATCTCGGCATCCTGCTCTGGGGCGGGATCGAGTCGACGATCTACAGCTTCCAGTATGGCGGCGAGCGCAGCTCCTCGGCCTGGCGTCCCTATATCTGGCCGATCAAGGTGATCATGTGCGTCGGCATCTTTCTGATGCTGCTGCAGACCCTGTCGGAGCTTGCCAAGGACGTTCTTTTCCTCAAGACCGGCACCCCGCTCCGGCGCCAGAACGAGGAGCCGGGCGATGCCCTATGAGCTGATCGCGGCGCTAATGTTCTCCACCATGATGCTGATGCTCTTCACCGGGCAGCGCGTCTTCGGCGCCATCGGCTTCGTGGCGGTGGTGGCGGCGGTGCTGCTCTGGGGCGACCGCGGCGGCTACGACCTGGGCTTCGCCGCGGCGATCAAGCTGATGCGCTGGTACCCGCTGCTGACCCTGCCGATGTTCATCTTCATGGGCTACGTGCTGTCGGAATCGAAGATCGCCGACGACCTCTACCGCATGTTCCACGTCTGGATGGGCGGGCTGTCGGGCGGGCTCGCCATCGGCACGATCGGCCTGATGGTGCTGATCTCGGCGATGAACGGGCTGTCGGTGGCGGGCATGGCGATCGGCGCCACCATCGCGCTGCCGGAACTCCTGAAGCGCAATTACGACAAGCTGATGGTGACCGGGGTGATCCAGGCCGGGTCGTCGCTCGGCATCCTGGTGCCGCCCTCGGTGGTGCTGGTGCTCTACGCGATGATCGCGCGCCAGCCGGTGGGCCAGCTCTGGCTGGCGGGCGCGGTGCCGGGGCTGATGATGGCGGCGCTCTTCGTCATCTACATCGCCATCCGCTGCAAGTTCCAGCCGTCCCTCGGCCCCGCCCTCTCGGAGGAGGAGCGCGCGGAGATCACCTGGGGCGAGAAGCTGCGCCTGCTGCGCGCCGGCCTTTTGCCGGTGGGCATCTTCGCGGTGATGATGGTGCCCTTCGTCAACGGCTGGACGAGCCTCGTCGAAAGCTCCGCCATCGGCGCCATCGCGGCCTTCCTCGCGGCGGTGCTGAAGGGCCGCATGACCCGCGCGGTGTTCGAGACCAGCGTGCGCCAGACCCTGGGCATCACCTGTATGTTCATGTGGATCATCCTTGCCGCGCTGGCCTTCGGGGCGGTGTTCGACGGGCTCGGCGCGGTCAAGGCGATCGAGGATCTGTTCACCGACCGCTGGGGGCTCGACCCCTGGGTGATCCTGATCCTGATGCAGCTGTCCTTCCTGCTGATGGGCACCTTCCTCGACGACACGGCGATGCTGGTGATCGTGGCGCCGCTCTACGTGCCGCTGGTCGGCCAGCTGGGCTTCGACCTGGTCTGGTACGGCGTGCTCTACACCATCACCTGCCAGATCGCCTATATGACGCCGCCCTTCGGCTACAATCTCTTCCTGATGCGCGCCATGGCCCCGCCCGAGATCGGCCTGCGCGACATCTACCGCTCCATCGTGCCCTTCGTCGGCGTGATGATCGTGGCGCTGACGCTGGTGATGGTCTTCCCCGAGATCGCGCTCTGGCTGCCCGGGGTGATCTACGGAAACTGACAATCAAGGCGGCCGGACAAACCGGCCCGAATGCAACCCGACAGGAGAGAGAGACGATGACAACCTCGAGACGCAGATTCCTCCGCGGCGCCGCGCTGGCCGCCCCGGCGACGCTCGCCACCCCGGCCGTGCTGCACGCCCAGGAGCCGATCCGCTGGCGCTTCCAGACCTATGCCGGCTCGGCCCTGGGCGAGCAGGTGACCAAGCCGATCATCGACTACATCAACACCGCCGCCAACGGCGAGCTGGAGATCGAGCTGTTCTACGCCGACCAGATCGTGCCCACCGGCGAGCTGTTCCAGGCGCTGCAGCGCGGCACCATCGACGGCGTGCATTCCGACGATGACAGCATGGCCTCGCCCACGCCGCTGCGGGTCTTCGGCGGCTACTTCCCCTTCGCCACCAAGCACATCCTCGACGTGCCGGTGCTGTTCAACCAGTACGGGCTGAAGGAGATCTGGGACGAGGAATATGCCAAGGTCGGGGTGAAGTGGCTGTCCGCCGCGGGTCAGGATCCCTGCAACTTCAACACCAAGAAGGAGATCACCAGCGTCGCCGATCTCGACGGGCTGAAGCTCTACACCTTCCCCACCGCCGGGCGCTTCTTGAGCCGCTTCGGCGTGGTGCCGGTGAACATCCCCTACGAGGATGCCGAGGTCGCGGTGCAGACCGGCGAGCTCGACGGCATGGCCTGGTCGGGGATCACCGAGGATTACACCGTCGGCTGGGCCGACGTGACCGACTACTTCCTCACCAACAACATCTCCGGCGCCTGGATCGGGTCGTTCTTCGTCAACCAGGAACGCTGGGCCGATCTGCCCGAGCATCTCAAGCAGCTCGTCATGGCCTCCATCGAGGCCGGCCACACCTACCGCAACCAGTGGTACTGGGGCGGCGAGGCGCGGCTGCGCGCCGAGGGCGAGAAGCTCGAGCTGCGCACCGTCCCGGCCGAGGAATGGGCCGAGGTCGAGAATGCCGCCAAGGAGTTCTGGACCGAGATCGCCGAGGAGGGCGAGGTGCACGCCAAGATCGTGCAGATCTTCCGCGACTACAACGAGGTCATCAACCAGGCCGGCCCGCCCTACACGTTCTGAGCCGGACCCCTTCCACGACCCGGGCGGCCCCTGACCGGGCCGCCCTCCCTGATGCGCGACGGAAAGTGACCAGATGCCGGGCAACCTGACATTCGAGACCCTGAAGGAAAAGGCCGCCACCGGCGAGATCGACACCGTGCTGGTGGCGCTCGTCGACATGCAGGGCCGGCTCATGGGCAAGCGCTTCCACGTCTCGAACTTCCTCGAACATTCGGCGCGCGAGACGCATTGCTGCAATTACCTCCTGGCCACCGACCTCGTGATGTCGACGCCCGAAGGCTACAAGGCCACCTCCTGGCGCACCGGCTACGGCGATTACGTCCTGAAGCCCGACCTTTCGACGCTGCGCCTTGTGCCCTGGCTGGAAAAGACCGCGCTGGTCCTGGGCGACGTGCTCGACCACCACGACCACGCGCCGATCGCCCATGCCCCGCGCGAGATGCTGAAGCGCCAGATCGCCCGGCTGGCCGATCTGGGCTTCGAGGCGATGATGGCCACGGAGCTCGAATTCTTCCTCTTCGAGAAGGATTACCGCACCCTGCAGAAGGAGGGCTACCGCGAGCTGGTGCCGCTCTCGGGGCACAACGAGGATTACAACCTCTTCCAGACCACCAAGGAGGAGGGCATCCTGCGGCCCCTGCGCAACCACCTCGTCGCCGCCGGCATCCCGGTGGAGAACACCAAGGGCGAGGCCGAGCTCGGCCAGCAGGAGCTCAACATCCGCTATGCCGGCGCGCTCGACTGCGCCGATCACCACACCATCGCCAAGCACGCCACCAAGGAGATCGCCTGGCAGCAGGGCCGCGCCGCGAGCTTCCTGCCGAAATGGGCGGCGGGCCGCGTCGGCTCGTCGAGCCACGTGCACATGTCGCTCTGGCAGGACGGCCGCCCCGCCTTCCACGACGAGGGCGCGGAGCTCGGCATGTCGGACACGATGCGGCATTTCATGGCCGGGCTGATCGCCTACGCGCCGGACTACACCGTCTTCCTCGCGCCCTACGTCAACAGCTACAAGCGCTTCGCGCCGGGCACCTTCGCCCCCACCAAGACCGTCTGGTCGGTGGACAACCGCACCGCCGGATTCCGGCTCTGCGGCGACGGCACACGGGGGGTGCGGGTGGAATGCCGCATCGGCGGGTCGGACATGAACCCCTATCTCGCCCAGGCCGCGCTGCTGGCGGCGGGGATGAAGGGCATCGAGGACCGGATGACGCTGGCGCCGCCGACCCGCGGCGACATCTACGAGACCGGCGACGCGCCGGAGATCCCCCGCACCCTGCGCGCCGCCACCGAGACGCTGCGCGGCTCGGAGATGCTGCGCGCGGCCCTCGGGTCGGGCGTGGTGGATCACTACGTGCGCTGCGCCGAATGGGAACAGGAGGAGTTCGACCGGGCCGTGACGGACTGGGAACTCGCCCGCGGATTCGAGAGAGCCTGACATGAGCAAGACCCTGCACTGCATCTCGCCGATCGACGGATCGGTCTTCGCCGAACGCCCGGTGCTGAGCCGCGAGGAGGGCGCCGCGGCGGCGGCGCGCGCCCGCGCGGCGCAGCCCGCCTGGGCGGCGCGGCCGCTGGAGGAGCGCATCGACCTCGTCCTCAAGGGGATCGAGGCGGTGGGCGCGATGAACGACGAGGTGGTGCCGGAACTGGCCCGCATGATGGGCCGCCCGGTGCGCTTCGGCGGCGAGTTCGGCGGCTTCGCCGAGCGCGGCAGGCACATGGCCGCGATCGCCGCCGAGGCGCTGGCCGACATCGCGGTGGGCGAGGATGCGAGCTTCCGGCGCTACATCCGCCGCCAGCCCTGGGGCGTGGTCTTCGTGGTGGCGCCGTGGAACTACCCCTACATGACCGCGATCAACACCGTCGCCCCGGCGCTGATCGCCGGCAACACGGTGATCCTCAAACACGCCACCCAGACCCTGCTGGTGGGCGAGCGCATGGCCCGCGCCTTCCACGAAGCCGGCGTGCCCGAGGACGTCTTCCAGAACGTCTTCCTCGATCACGACACCACTTCGGCGCTGATTTCCGAACGCGCCTTCGACTTCGTCAACTTCACCGGCTCGGTGGCCGGCGGGCGCGCCATGGAGCGGGCCGCGGCGGGCACCTTCGTGCCGGTCTCGACCGAGCTCGGCGGCAAGGATCCGGGCTACGTCATGGCGGATGCCGATCTCGACGCCGCGGTGCCCGGGCTGATGGACGGGGCGATGTTCAATTCCGGGCAATGCTGCTGCGGCATCGAGCGCATCTACGTCCACGACAGCCTCTACGACGCCTTCGTCGAAAGGGCGGTGGCCTGGACCCGCGAGCTGAAGCTCGGCAACCCGCTCGACCCCGAGACCAGCCTCGGGCCGATGGCCCATGCCCGCTTCGCCCAGGTGGTGCGCGACCAGATCGCCGCGGCGGTGGCGGAGGGCGCCACCGCGCATCTCGCCACCGACCCGGCCGACGATGGCGGCGCCTATCTGACGCCGCAGGTCCTGACCGGGGTGAGCCACGACATGGCGGTGATGCGCGAGGAAAGCTTCGGCCCGGTGGTCGGCATCATGAAGGTGGCGGACGACGACGAAGCGCTGCGCTTGATGAACGACAGCCGCTACGGCCTCACCGCGAGCCTTTGGAGCCGCGATGTCGACCGCGCCGCGGCGCTCGGCGACCGGCTCGAGACCGGCACCGTGTTCCTCAACCGCGCCGATTACCTCGATCCCGGCCTGTGCTGGACCGGCTGCAAGGAGACCGGGCGCGGCGGCGGGCTGTCGGTGATCGGCTATCACAACCTCACAAGGCCGAAATCCTACCATCTCAAGAAGGTGACCGCATGAGTCTCGTGGCCAACTGGTCCTATCCCACCGCCATCCGCTTCGGCGCCGGCCGCATCGCCGAGATCGGCGCGGCCTGCGCCGCGGCCGGCATCGAACGCCCGCTCCTGGTGACCGATCGCGGCCTCGCCGCGCTCGACATCACCGCCCGCACGCTCGATCTCATGGACGCGGCGGGGCTCGGCCGCGGCCTCTTCGCCGAGGTCGATCCGAACCCCTCGGAGCAGAACCTCGCCGCCGGGGTCGAGGCCTACCGCGCCGGCGGCCATGACGGGGTGATCGCCTTCGGCGGCGGCTCCGGGCTCGATCTCGGCAAGATGGTGGCCTTTATGGCCGGCCAGACCCGCCCGGTCTGGGATTTCGAGGATATCGGCGATTGGTGGACCCGCGCGGACGCCGCGGCCATCGCGCCGATCGTCGCCGTGCCGACCACTGCCGGGACCGGATCCGAGGTCGGCCGCGCCAGCGTCATCACCAATTCCGAAACCCACGTGAAGAAGATCATCTTCCACCCCAAGGTGCTGCCGGCGCAGGTGATCTGCGACCCGGAGCTGACCGTGGGCATGCCGCGCGCCATCACCGCCGGCACCGGGCTCGACGCCTTCGCGCATTGCGTCGAGGCCTTCTCCTCGCCGCATTACCACCCGATGAGCCAGGGCATCGCGCTCGAGGGCATGAAGCTGGTGATCGAGAACCTGCCGCGGGCCTATGCCGAGGGCGGCGATCTCGAGGCGCGGGCCAACATGATGTCGGCCGCGGCGATGGGCGCCACCGCCTTCCAGAAGGGCCTGGGCGCGATCCATGCCATGAGCCACCCGGTGGGCGCGCTCTACAACACCCATCACGGCACCACCAACGCGGTCTGCATGCCGGCGGTGCTGGAGCTGAACGCGCCGGCGATCCGCGACCGCTTCGACCGCGCCGCGCCTTATCTCGGCATCACCGGCGGCTTCGACGGATTCCGCGCCTTCGTGACCGAGTTCAACGCCGGCTTCGCCATCCCCGAACGCCTCTCTGAGCTCGGCGCCGCCCGCGACCGCATCGACGACCTCGTCGCCATGGCGCTCGAGGATCCGTCCTGCGGCGGCAACCCGGTCCCGCTCGACGCGCAGAACCTGCACGCCCTCTTCGACCGGGTCCTCTGACCCCGCCGGTCTTCTTCTGAGCGGAAATATCCCGGGGGTGGGGGGGGGGGGGGGGGGGGGAGAGG
>NZ_JBTLRM010000009.1:0-31592 GCF_054482755.1 Roseivivax sp. CAU 1761 | reverse complement strand
GCAAGCGGCGCCGCCGGCCAGGCGGCGCCCCCCTGTTCGAGCCGGCCTCAGAGGTTCCGGGCCGACATTTCCCGCGCGATGTGATCGGCCTGCCGGATCGCCAGCGCCACGATGGTCAGGGTCGGGTTCTCCGCCGCCCCGGTGGTGAATTGCGACCCGTCCGAGACGAAGAGATTGGCGATGTCGTGGCTCTGGCCCCACTTGTTGACCACGCCGTACTCGGCCCGCTCCGACATCCGGTTGGTGCCGAGATTGTGGGTCGAGGGATAGGGCGGGGTCGGCAGCGTCCGGGTGGCGCCCACCGCCTCGTAGATCGCCTGGCCCTGCTTGTAGGCATGGGCGCGCATTGCCGTGTCGTTCTCGTGGTCCGAGAAGTGGACATTGGCCACCGGCAGGCCGTGCTGGTCGGTGACCTCGGTGTTGAGCGTCACGCGGTTGGTCTCCTGCGGCATGTCCTCGCCGACGATCCACATGCCCGCCATGTTCTCGTAGCTGTCCAGCGCGGTGGTGAATTCGCGGCCCCAGGCGCCGGGATCGAGGAAGGCCGCCATGAAGGGCAGGCCCAGCGACAGCGTCTCGAGCTCGTAGCCGCCGACGAAGCCGCGCGACGGATCGTGCCGCGCCTCGTCCTGGATGATGCCGGCCATGGTGGTGCCGCGCCACATCCGGACCGGTTCGGGGAAGGTCGCGTAGACCGACCCGGTCATGTGCCGCATGTAGTTGCGCCCAACCTGGCCCGAGGAATTGGCGAGCCCGTCGGGGAACATCGAGGAGGCCGAATTGAGCAGCAGCCGCGGGCTCTCGAAGGAATTGCCGGCGACCGCGACGATGCGCGCCTTCTGCATCTGCAGGTTGCCCTCGGCGTCGAAATACTCGACCCCCGTCACCTTGCCGCCGTCGTCGTGCAGGATGCGCGCCACGTGGCATTTCTCGCGCACCTCGAGATTGCCGGTGGCCTCGCCGCGCGGGATGTCGGTATAGGCCGCCGACCATTTGGCACCCCATTTGCAGCCCTGGAAGCAGAAGCCGGTCTGCTGGCAGGCCATGCGGCCGTCGTAATCGGCCGAGTTGATCGCCATCCGCCCGGTATGGACCTTCTCGTAGCCGAGCTTCTTGGCCCCGGCCTCGAAGACCTTGTAATTGTTGCAGCCGGGCAGGGCGGCGCGGCCGCCGGTCAGGGTCACGCCGAGCTTGGCCTCGGCCTTGTCGTACCACGGCGCCATTTCGGCATCGTCGATCGGCCAGTCGAGCAGGCTGGCGCCGGCGACCTCGCCATAGGTCGTGCGGGCCTTCCATTCATGCGGCTGGAAGCGCAGCGAGGCGCCGGCCCAGTGCGTGGTGGTGCCGCCCACCGCCTTGACGATCCAGGCCGGCAGGCCGGAGAAATCCTTCGCCACCCGCCAGTCGCCCGAGGTGGTGCGCGGATCGGTCCAGGCGAGCTGGCCGAAGCTTTCCCATTCGTCGTTGACGTAATCCTCGGGCAGGTAGCGCCCGCCCGCCTCGAGCGCCACGACGCTCACGCCCTTCTGGGCCAATTCGTTGGCCAGAACCCCGCCGCCGGCGCCGGTCCCGATCACCACGACGACGCTGTCGTCGGTCTTTTCAAACGGTGCAGCCATCTGCAGATCCTCCCTTGCCGGTCCTCAGAGCCAGGCGATGTCGTCGAAACCGCGGGTGAGGTAGCCGCCGTGGATGTAGCTCTCGCCCTCGTAGCCGAAGATCGGCCAGACCTCCTTCTGGTTGTAGAGGCCGGTCACCAGGCCGCCGCGGATGCGCTGGAAGAACGGCGTCTCCTCGATCGCGCGCAGCACCTCGACGCGGTCGCGCTCCCAGCCGATGTCGAGATAGGAGGCATGGCCCGCCGCCTGCGCCGCTTCGTCGAGCGCGGCGATGCCGGCCTCGATGTCGGCGGCGGCGTTGGCGCTGTCATAGCCCTTGACCGCGACGACGTAATATTCGTCGCCGACCTTGTCGTGGGGATAGATGTCGCGCGCCATCTGCACCAGCGTGGCGAAGCTCTTCGGGTCGAGCGCCTGCAGCTCGGTGGCCCAGGCGGCGTTCGGCGCGGCGACGAAGCCGCTGCCCACCACGAAGGCGGCGCCGGCGGCGCTGGCGCGCGCCAGCAATTGCCGCCGGGTCAGGCCCCGCGGCGAATCTGGTCTGGTCATGGCTGGTCCTCCCTTGGACGTGCTGGAGGCCGGGCGGCTCCTCCTTCCGCCCGGCCCGGTCTTTCATGCGGTCATGCGAAGCGCCCGGAGCGCTCCAGAACCTCGATCTGGTAGCCGTCGGGATCGGCGACGAAGAAGAACCGGCCGACCAGCTTGCCGTCGGGGGCGAATTCCACCAGCTTGCGCGGCGCGAGCCCGGCCGCCTCGAAGCGCTTGTGTTCGGCGTCGAGGTCGGCCACCGACACCGCGAGATGGCCGTAGCCGTCGCCCAGATCGTAGGGCTCGGTGCGGCCCTTGTTGACGGTCAGCTCGACCTCGAAGCCGCTCTCGGCGTTGCTCATGTAGACCAGCGTGAAATCGCTGAAATCGAGCCGGTCGGCGATCTCGAGCCCGAAGGCCTCGCGGTAGAAGGCGACGGAGCGGTCCTCGTCGAGAACGCGGATCATCGAGTGGATTGCCTTGGCCAATGCGGTCTCCCCTGCGGCGGTCTTTCGCAGGCAGGGTAGACGGCGCGAATCGGGGCCGGGTAGTAGCTCGTTACTACGTCCGCATCACGCTTGAGCGAGCCTGCCGGGCGGCGTGGCCGCGGGGGCAGGCCGGGGCGTCATTCCGCGGCGATCGGCAGCGTGTCGCGTGCTTTCGCCTCGAGGAAGATCAGGCAGGCCGAGCGCAGCAGCGAGGTGAAGTTCTCGGGCTCGCCGCGGAGCTCCAGAACCTCGGAATGCAGCTTGGAGATGAAGGCCGGCGTGGTCATCCCGTCGCCCTCGGAAATCTCGTCGATTATGTCCCAGAAGGCGTTTTCGAGCCGGATGCTGGTGCTCTGCCCGTTGATCCGGAGACGCCGGGTCGTCGACGTGTAGCGGGCCGGGTTCTGGCCTGCGAAAACCTGACACATGAGCGTGGCCTCCTGTCCCGGGCCGCCTGCGGGGCTGCGGAACGTGAACTATAGCCGGGCCGCGCGGATCGGCAAAGCCCGCGGCGGCACGACCTTGGTCGCAGCGCCGGGGCGGGGCTCCGGGCACGGCTGGCCGCGCCCGGAGCAGGGGGCGTCACGCCGCCAGGTCGAAGCGGTCGGCGTCCATCACCTTGGTCCAGGCCGTCACGAAGTCGGCCACGAACTTCTTCTCGTTGCCGGACTGGGCGTAGACCTCGGCCAGGGCGCGGAGCTGCGAATTCGAGCCGAAGACCAGGTCGACGCGGCTCGCGGTCCACTTGCGCGCGCCGGTCTTGCGGTCGTTGCCCTCGAATGCCTCGGGCGAGCCGTCGATGGCCTGCCAGGCGGTGCCCATGTCGAGCAGGTTGACGAAGAAGTCGTTCGTCAGCTGGCCCTTGCGCTCGGTGAAGACGCCGTGGGCGGTGCCCTCGTGGTTGGTGTCGAGCACCCGCATGCCGCCGATCAGCACGGTCATCTCCGGCGCGGTGAGCGTCAGGAGCTGCGCCCGGTCGACCAAGAGCTTCTCGGTCGGCACGGTGTAATCGGCCTTCTTGTAGTTGCGGAAGCCGTCGGCCTCGGGCTCGAGTAAGGACATACCCTCCTCGTCGGTCTGCTCCTGGCTGGCATCGACGCGGCCCGGGGTGAAGGGCACCTCGATGTCGTGGCCCGCGGCCTTGGCCGCCTGCTCGATGCCGACGCCGCCGCCGAGCACGATGAGATCGGCCAGCGACACCTTCTTGCCGCCCGGCGCCTCGGCGTTGAAGGCGTCGCGGACGCCCTCCAGCGCGCTCAGCACCTTGGCGAGCTTCTGCGGCTCGTTGACTTCCCAGTCCTTCTGCGGCGCGAGGCGGATGCGCGCGCCGTTGGCGCCGCCCCGCTTGTCGGAGCCGCGGAAGGTCGAGGCCGAGGCCCAGGCGGTGGAGACCAGCTCGGAGACCGAGAGGCCCGCCTCGGCGATCTTGCCCTTCAGGGTGGCGATCTCGGACGCCCCGATCACCGGGTGATCCGCGGCCGGCAGCGGATCCTGCCAGATCAGGTCCTCGGCCGGGACCTCCTTGCCGAGATAGCGCGATTTCGGCCCCATGTCGCGGTGGGTCAACTTGAACCAGGCGCGGGCGAAGGCGTCGGCGAACTCCTCGGGGTTCTGGTGGAAGCGGCGCGAGATCTTCTCGTATTCGGGGTCCATGCGCATCGCCATGTCGGCGGTGGTCATCATGGTGACCCGCTTCTTGCCGGGCTCGTGGGCGTCGGGCGCCATATGCGCCTCGTCCACGTCCTTGGGCTGCCACTGCCAAGCGCCGGCGGGGCTCTTGGTCAGCTCCCACTCGAAGCCGAAGAGCATGTCGAAATAGGACATGTCCCAGGCGGTCGGCGTCGGCGTCCAGGCGCCTTCGAGGCCCGAGGTGATGGTGTGGCCGCCGCGGCCGGTCTCGAATTTCGAGGCCCAGCCGAGACCCTGCGCGGCGATGTCCTCGCCCTCGGGCTCGGCGCCCACCAGCGACGCGTCACCGGCGCCGTGGCACTTGCCGAAGGTATGGCCGCCGGCGGTCAGCGCCACGGTCTCCTCGTCGTTCATGCCCATGCGGCCGAAGGTCTCGCGGATGTCCTGACCGGAGGCCACCGGGTCGGGATTGCCGTCTGGGCCCTCGGGGTTGACGTAGATCAGGCCCATCTGCACCGCGGCCAGCGGGTTCTCCAGCGCCCGGCCCTCGGAATAGCGCGAGCCCTCCTTGTCGGAGGTGGCGAGCCATTCCTGCTCGGTGCCCCAGTAGATGTCCTCCTCGGGCTCCCAGATGTCGACCCGGCCGCCGCCGAAGCCGAAGGTCTTGAAGCCCATCGATTCCAGCGCGACGTTGCCGGTCAGGATCATCAGGTCGGCCCAGCTCAGCGCGTCGCCGTATTTCTGCTTGATCGGCCAGAGCAGGCGGCGGGCCTTGTCGAGGTTGGCATTGTCCGGCCAGGAGTTCAGCGGCGCGAAGCGCTGGCTGCCCGAGGACGAGCCGCCGCGGCCGTCGCCGGTGCGGTAGGTGCCGGCCGAGTGCCAGGCCATGCGGATGAAGAACGGGCCGTAATGGCCGTAATCCGCCGGCCACCAGTCCTGGCTGTCGGTCATCAGGGCGGTCAGGTCGGCCTTCACCGCGTCGAGGTCGAGCGCCTTGAAGCGCGCGGCATAGTCGAAATCCTCGCCCATCGGGTTCGAGAGCGCGGTGTTCTGGTGCAGGATCTTCAGGTTCAGCTGGTTCGGCCACCAATCGCGGTTGGAGCGCGCTTCCAGCGTCACGTGCTTGCGCAGGCCGCCGTGACCGGCCACCGGGCAGCCACCGCCCTGGCTCATATCGTTTCCGTCCATGTCTCTACTCCGTCACGCAGTGAAAGGCGCGCGCCCGAAAGCCGCCGGGCGCCCCGCCGAGGATGCTCCGAAAGCCGCGGCCGACACGGATCCGGCGCGGCGGATTCGGTCGGGCGGGGCTTTCTTGGAATGGTTCTAACAAAGCTTTCCGATTGGTGTAAGTTGAATGTTTCGATCAAAGCGATAAGATCGTCTTATGATATCGCCGACCCTCAAACAGCTCCGCTATTTCGACGCGCTGGCGCTGCACCGGCATTTCGGCCGCGCCGCAGAGGCTTCGGCGGTGAGCCAGCCGGCGCTGTCGGTGCAGATCCGCGAGCTCGAGGCGGCGCTCGGCGCGCCGCTCTTCGAGCGCGGCGCGCGGCAGGTGCGCCCGACGGCGCTCGGCGAGGCCTTCGCGCCCCGGGTGCGCGCCATCCTGCGCGCCGTCGACGAGCTGGGCGACCTGGCGCGGGCCTCGCGCGAGGAGCTGGCCGGGCGGCTCCGGCTCGGCATCATCCCGACCATCGCGCCCTACCTGCTGCCGGCGATCATCACCCGGCTCACCGCCAGCCACCCGGCGCTCGACCTGCATGTGCGCGAGACCCTGACCTCGCGGCTGATCGAGGAGCTGGGCGAGGGCCGGATCGACGCCGCCATCGTGGCGCTGCCGGTCTCCGAGCCGGCGCTGGCCGAGCTCGAGCTGTTCTCGGAGGCCTTCGTGCTGGTGCGCCCGGCCGCCGAGGCGGCGGCGCCGGTGCCCGACCGCGAGCGGTTGCGCGAGATGCGGCTGCTGCTCCTCGAAGAGGGGCATTGCTTCCGCGACCAGGCTCTGTCCTTCTGCAAGCTGGGCGGGGCGGGCCCGCGCGAGATGCTCGACGGCTCGTCCCTGGCGACGCTGGTGCAGATGGTCGGGGCCGGCATCGGGGTCACGCTGATCCCGGAAATGGCGGTGCCGGTGGAGACCCGCGGCACCGACGTGGCGGTGGCGCGCTTCCGCGGGGCGCAGCCGACGCGCCGGGTGGGGATGATCTGGCGCCGCACCAGCCCGCTCTCGGCGCAGCTCGCCGAGGTGGCCGAGGCGATCCGGGCGGCGGCGGCGGCGTTGCGCGAGAGGCAGGAGGCAGGATGATGCGCGACGCGGAACAGGAGATCGGTCTCGAGGCGCTGGCCGAGCGGCTGCGGGTGATGGCGGCGGGGCCGCTGCGCCGGGTGGTGGCGCTGGCCGGGGCGCCGGGCTCGGGCAAGAGCCACGTGGCCGAGGCGCTGGCCGCGGCGGTGCCGGGCAGCGCGGTGCTGCCGATGGACGGCTACCACCTCGATGACGGGCTGCTGGCGGCGCGCGGCGACCTCGCGCGCAAGGGCGCGCCCTGGACCTTCGACCTCGACGGCTTTGCCGAGATGCTCGACCGGCTGCGCCGCGATTCCGGCCGCCCGGTGCTGGTGCCGGTCTTCGACCGCGCCCTGGAGATCGCCCGCGCCGGGGCGCGCGAGATCGCCGCAGAGACCCGGCTGATCCTCGCCGAGGGCAATTACCTGCTGCTCGACGATCCCGGCTGGTGCGACCTGGCCCCGCGCTTCGACCTCGCCGTGCGCATCGAGGTGCCCGAGGCGGTGCTGCGGACGCGGCTCGCCGAGCGATGGGCCGGGCTCGGGGCGGCGGCGGCGGCCGAGAAGCTCGAGGCGAACGACCTGCCGAACATGGCGGCGGTGCTGGCGCGCTCGCGGCCGGCGGACCTGGTGCTGCGGAACGGCTGAGGCGGCTGCGGCGCGCGCGGCTCGCGCGCAGAGCCGGGGGCGCCGCCCCCGGACCCCCGGGATATTTTCGCTCAGAAGAAGGCGGCGGGGCGGTTGGCGGTTGACGGCCATGGGGGGAGGGGCGGAGGCTGCGCCGGACCGGGCCAGAGGGACGTCATTCGATGAGCGGCTATTTCGACCATATCGCACCGTTGCGCTTCGACCCCGAGGGCGAGGGGCTGGGCTTTCGGCATTACGATCCGGACAAGCGGGTGCTGGGCAAGACGCTGGCGGAGCATCTGCGCTTTGCCGTGGCCTACTGGCACAGCTTCGTCTGGGAGGGCGGCGACCCGTTCGGCGGCGCCACCTTCGAGCGGCCGTGGTTCCCGGGCGCCACCATGGCGCAGGCCGAGGCCCGGGCCGAGGCGGCCTTCGCGTTCTTCCGCATCCTCGGCGTGCCGTATTTCTGCTTCCACGACCACGACGTGCGGCCCGAGGGGGCGGGCCTCGCCGAGAGCCGCGACCGGCTCGAGCGGATCGCCGACATCTTCGCGGAGAAGATGGCGGCGGGCGGGCCGAAGCTGCTCTGGGGCACCGCCAACCTGTTCAGCCACCGCCGCTACATGGCCGGGGCGGCGACCAATCCCGACCCGGACGTCTTCGCCTTCGCCGCCGCCACGGTGCGCGACTGCCTCGAGGTGACGCACCGGCTGGGCGGCGAGAATTACGTGCTCTGGGGCGGGCGCGAGGGCTACGAGACGCTGCTCAACACCGATCTCGGCCGGGAGCTCGACCATCTCGGCCGGTTTCTCGCACTGGTGGTCGAGCACAAGCACCGGATCGGCTTCCGCGGCACCATCCTGATCGAGCCGAAACCGCAGGAGCCCACCAAGCACCAATACGATCACGACGTGGCCACGGTCTACGGCTTCCTGAAGCGCTACGGGCTCGAGGACGAGGTGAAGGTCAATATCGAGCAGGGCCATGCCATCCTCGCCGGGCACAGCTTCGAGCACGAGATCGCGCTGGCGGCGAGCCTCGGGATCTTCGGCTCGATCGACATGAACCGCAACGATTACCAGTCGGGCTGGGATACCGACCAGTTCCCCAACAACGTGCCCGAGGTGGCGCTGGCCTATTACGAGATCCTGCGCGTCGGCGGCTTCACCACGGGGGGGACGAATTTCGACGCCAAGCTGCGCCGGCAATCGCTCGACCCCGAGGACCTGGTGGCGGCCCATGCCGGCGCCATGGATGTCTGCGCCCGCGGGCTGATGGCGGCGGCGGCGATGCTCGAGGACGGCCGGCTCGAAGAGGCGCGGGCCGGGCGCTATGCCGGCTGGCGGCACGCCGAGGCGCAGGCCATGCTGGCGCCCGGCGCGCGCCTGGCCGAGATCGCCGACCGCGCCACCCGGGCGGGGCTCGATCCGCGCCCGGTCTCGGGGCGGCAGGAGCGGCTGGAGAACCTGGTGAATCGCTACCTGTGAGCAGCAGCGCGGCGGGGCGGCGTCACGCGAAGAGCCCGGTGAGGGCCCGGAAGACCAGCGCCGAGAGCAGCGCCGATGCCGGCACGGTGACCAGCCAGGCCGCCACGATGGTGAGGAAATGCGAGCGCCGCACCAGCCGGCGCCGCCGGCGCTCCTCGGCCGCCATGCGCCGCGGCACCGCGCCGGCGCCGCGCCCCAGGCGACGCCCGGCATCCCATTCGCGGAAGAAGCCGACCCCGAAGACGCCGCCGATGGCGATATGGGTGGAGCTGACCGGCAGTCCGAGCCACGACGCGGCGATCACCGTGACCGCGGCGGAGAGCGCCACGCAATAGGCCCGCATCGGGTTCAGCTTGGTGATCTGGTGGCCGACCATGCGGATCAGCTTGGGGCCGAAGAGCATCAGCCCGACGGAGATGCCGAGCGCGCCGATCAGCATGACCCAGACCGGCACCGGCACCGCGCCATGCACGTCCCCGGTGGTCTGCGCGTCGATGATCGCGGCCACCGGCCCCACCGCGTTGGCGACGTCGTTGGCGCCGTGCGCGAAGGACAGGAGCGCCGCCGAGATCACCAGCGGGGCGCGGAACAGGCGCTTTAGCGACCGGTTGCGGTTCTCCAGCCCCGCCGCCTGGCGGCGCACCAGCGGCACCGCGAGGGCGGTGAGCAGGACGCCGGTGACCAGCCCGATCAGCAGCGCCGGGCCCGGCGGTTCGGACCGGCCCAGCGTCCGCAGCGCCAGGTAGCAGGCGAAGGCGCCGCCCATGGCGCCGATCAGCACCGGGACCCAGCGCCGCGCCGCGGCGATCTTGTCGTCGACATAGATCACCTTCCACTTGATGAAGGCCAGCGCGGCGGCGGCGATCAGCCCGCCTAGCAGCGGCGAGGCGACCCAGCTTGCGGCGATGGCGGCCATCACCGGCCAGTTCACCGCCCCCAGGCCGGCCGCCGCGAGCCCGGCGCCCAGCACGCCGCCCACCACCGAATGGGTGGTCGAGACCGGCGCCCCGATCCAGGTCGCGACATTGACCCAGCAGGCGGCGGCGAGCAGCGCCGCCAGCATCGCCCGCACGAAGACCGCGCGCTCGGCGAAGCTGTCGATGGCGACGATGTCCTTCGAGATCGTGGCCACCACCTCGCCGCCGGCGAGCAGCGCCCCGGCGCTTTCGCAGAGCGCCGCAAGGGCGATCGCGGCGGCCATCGGCAGGGCCCGGGCGCCGACCGCCGGCCCCATGTTGTTGGCGACGTCGTTGGCCCCGATATTGAGCGCCATGTAGGCGCCGAACGCCACCGCCACGACGATCACCAGGGTGCCGGGCGCGGCGCCGCTGATCAGCCCCGCCGCCAGCGCCGCCAGGGTCACGAAGACCAGAGCGAGGCCCAGCCCGACCAGCGGCCGGGCGGTGTAGAGCGTCGCCGCCTCGAGCCGCGAGATGCGGTTCAGGTCGCGGTCGAGGGTCCGCCACTGGTCGACGATATGGGGGTCGCGGTCGGTCAAGAAGGCACTCCGGAAGCCGGCATGGGGGCGACCCTGTCAGCCCGCGGCGGCGGCGTCGAGCCGTTCCGGCACGCGGCGCAGGAGGCTCTGCAGCTCCGGCTCGTCGACCAGCGCGGCGGCATCGGCGGGGGCCATCCAGCGCCGTTCGCGGCGGGCGCATTCGGGGTAGTCCTCGGCCAGCGCCGCCACCGGGATGGCGTAGACGTCGACCTCGGTCTCGGCCGGCACGCCGCCGCGCAGACGCTTGGTGTAGCCGTAGCGCCCGAGCCGCCGGTAGGGGCCTTCCTCGGGGGTCACGCCGGCCTCCTCCCAGGCCTCGTCGAGCGCCACGCCGGCGGCGTCGAGCCCGTGCTTCGGCCAGCCCTTGGGCAGGATCCAGCGCCGGGTGTGCAGCGATGTGACGAGCAGCACGTCGACGACCCCCCCGGTGCGCCGGTAGCACAGCGCCGCGACCTGGTACCTGGGCGGACGGCGCAGGATCGGGGCGAGGTACTGGGTCCAGAGCGTCTTGAGCATCGGCATCCTGTCGGCGTCGGGCGGGCGAGGTGTGGAGCGGGCAGAGTGTAGGGCGGGCATCCGCGGAAGGCGAGTGGGGGCGGCGCTGCGACGGCCGGGGCATCGGCCGAAGGCCGCAAGGGGCGGGTTGGGGTCGTATGGAAGGACCGCCGCCGCGATCCCGTCGCACCCATTTTCATCATGTGAAACCCACAGCGACATTGTCGCAAACTTCTTGAGGGACTCACCGGTTCCCCGCATCGTCACGGCAACAGGAGTAAGCCCGTGACCGACAAGATGGCCCGCATCGACGACATCACCGCCGCTCTGCACGGGGCCGCCGAGGCGCCGATCCGCGCGGAGTCCGGCCGCGTCATCCAGTCCGTCGACCGCGCCCTGTCGATCCTCGAGGAGGTGGCGATGGCGCCCGAGGGCATGACGCTCACGGCGATGGGCGAACGGCTGGGCCTGCACCGCTCCACCTGCCACCACCTCGTGGCGACGCTGGTGGCGCGCGGCTATCTCGAGCAGGTCAGCCGTTCGGCCGGCTACGCGCTGGGGCCCCGGCTGGCCGAGCTGCACGAGATGGTCACCGGCGAGCAGGACCCGGCGGTGATCCTGCGCGAGGATCTCGAGGCGCTGCACCGCAAGCTCGGCTACGGCGTACAGCTGGCGGTGCTGAGCGAGACCACGCTGCTCACCAAGCTGAGCTTCCGCGACCCCGACTCGGCGCTCAAGGAGCCCAGCGAACTCGACAAGATGCAGGCGCTGCACGCCACCGCCACCGGCAAGGCGATCCTCGCCTGGATCCCCGACACCGAGCTGGTGCGGGTGATCTCGGAGAACGGCCTCGCCCGCTACACCCCGCGCACCATCACTACGCTGTCGGAGCTGGTGGAGGAGCTGCGGCTGGTGCGGCGCCGTAAATATGCCGTCGACGACGAGGAATTCGCCGACGGCGTGGTGTGCATCGGCGGCGCGGTGCGCGACCGCGGCGGCGCGGTGGTGGCCTCGATCTCGGCGACCATGCCGGCCGAGGACGCCACCGAGGAGGGCCGGGCCTGGCTGATCCGCGAGATCACCACCGCGGCCAACGATTATTCCAACAAGCTGCGGGCGCGCGCCCGCTGAACTGCGAGACCACAGGACGGAGGAGACCTGACATGGCAATGCCCGAAGGCGTGAAGACCAGCCCCGACCACCCGATCCCGGAGACCATGAAGGCCTGGGTCCTGGGCGATCCCGGCGAGCTGACGCTGAGCGAGAAGCCGGTGCCGGCGCCCAAGAAGGCCGAGGTGCTGGTGCGCATCGACGCGGTGGCGATCTGCGCCACCGATCTGGAGATCATCCACCACGGTCCCCCGGCGATGATCGAGGGCGGCCTGCCGTTCAACAAGAACTACACGCCGGGCCACGAATACATGGGCACCGTCGTGGCGCTCGGCCCCGGCGTCGACGAGTACCAGATCGGCGAGCGGGTGACGGTGGAGATCCATGCCGGCTGCGGCCAGTGCAAGCGCTGCCGGCAGGGCATGTACACGTCGTGCCACAATTACGGCAAGAATTACGGCGACGTCGACAAGGGCCACCGCGCCAACGGCTTCACCACCGATGGCGGCTTCGCCGAATACGCCGTCAACAACATCAACACGCTGGTCCATGTCGATGACAGCATGACCGACGAGGAGGCGACGCTGGTCGTCACTGCCGGCACCGCGATGTACGGCCTGACCGAACTGGGCGGGCTCGTCGCCGGCGAAAGCGTGGTGGTGACCGGCCCCGGCCCGATCGGCCTGCTGGGTGCCGCGGTGGCCAAGGCGCTCGGCGCGCAGCCGGTGATCCTGACCGGCACCCGCGACAACCGGCTGGAGATCGGCAAGCAGCTCGGCGCCGACCACGTCATCAACGTGCGCAACGAGGACGCGGTCGAGAAGGTACGCGAGCTGACCGGCGGCAAGGGCGTCGATTACGTCGTCGAATGCTCGGGCGCGCCCAATGCGGTCAACGAGGCGGCGCAGATGGTCAACCGCGGCGGCAAGATCTGCCTCGCCGCCTTCCCCGGCAACAGCCCGGAGGTCGATGTCGCCTATCTGGTGCGCAACAACATCTACCTCTTCGGCATCCGCGGCGAGGGCAAGACCGCGACCCACCGGGCCGAGGCCTTCATGCGCCAGAAGCGCTTCGACGCCGCGCTGATCCACACCCACACCTTCGAGATGGACGATCTGCAGGAGGCGCTGCGCTACGCCAAGGACCGCGTCGAGGACGCGATCAAGGTGGTGGTGAAGAACAAGCACGCCGCCCAGGGCCGCCTCGCGGCGGAATGACCGGCTGAGCCAAGCAAAGGAGACGGGCCGCGATGCTGACCTGTGACACCTATCACCTGCCGCGCAGCCTGGCCGAGGCGCTCCGCCTCTGGCGCGACGCGGCGCCGGGCAGCCGGCTCGTCTCCGGCGCCACCGATATCCTGCCCTGGGCGCGCGAGGGGCGCGCCGGGGACGTGCATGTCCCCGAACTGGTGGACGTGACCAAGGTGCCCGAACTCGCGGGCCACGATTTCCGCAACGGGCGGGTGCGGCTCGGCGCCGCCACCGTCTACCAGGACTTCCTGACCGATGACGGGCTGCGCCGGGCGCTGCCCTGCATGCCCTATTGCGCGATCTGGTTCGCCGACGACCAGATCCGCGAGGTCGCGACGCTGGCCGGCAACCTGTGCAACGCCTCGCCGGTGGCCGACGGCACGCCCGCGGTGGTCGCGCTCAACGGCGAGATCGAGCTGGCGCGGCTCGAGGGCGAGGAGATCGCGACCCGGATCGTCAAGATCACCGACTTCATCGAGGGGCCGGGGCGCACCACGCTGGCCGAGGGCGAGATCGCCGTGGCGGTGCATCTCGACGTCGCCCGCGGCTATGGCGGCGCCTTCCAGAAGGTCGGGCAGCGCCGCTCGCTGGTGATCTCGGTCGCCTGCTGCGCCGCTTTGGTGAAGACCGACATGACGGGGCGGGTCTTCGAGGATGTGCGGCTCGGACTGGGCGGCGTCGGCCCGCGCCCGATCCGGCTTGAAAGCGCCGAGGCGGCGCTCAAGGGCGAGCGCATCTCGCATGCCCTGATCGCCCGGGTGGCGGCCGAGGCCGCCGACCGCGTTGCCTCGCGCTCGCGGCTCGATTACCGCCGCGAGGTGGTGGTGAATTTCGTCCGCGCGGCGCTCGAGGAGGCGCTCGCCAACCAGCCCGACATCGCCGCCCGCTTCGACGATGCAGAGGAGTTGACCGATGCCTAAGCTTTCCATCTCGGCCGAGGTGAACGGCCGCAAGGTCGCGCGCGAGACCGAGGCGCATAAGCGCCTGCTGGACTTCCTGCGCGAGGACCTGAACCTGACCGGCGCCAAGGAGGGCTGCGGCGCCGGCGAATGCGGCACCTGCTCGGTTTTCGTCGACGGCAAGCTGGTGAAATCCTGCCTGATGCCGGTGGCCAAGGCCGACGGGGCGAAGATCGAGACCGTCGAGGGTCTGGCCGCGCCGGGCACCCTGACCCCGGTGCAGCGCGCCTTCCACAAGACCGGCGCCAGCCAGTGCGGCTTCTGCATCCCCGGCATGGTGATGGCGGCGACCGCGGCTCTGCGCGCCAATCCCGACGCCTCGATCGACGAGATCAAGGAGCGGCTCGGCGGCAATATCTGCCGCTGCACCGGCTACACCAAGATCTTCGAGGCGGTGGAGATCGCCAAGCGCGTGCTCGCCGGCCAGGCGCCCGAGAGCGAGCTGGAAGAGGAGGTCGCGAAATCCTCCTATATCGGCCACAACGTCCGCCGCATCGACGCACCCGCCAAGGTCTCGGGGCGGCTGAAATACGCCGCCGACATGAAGATGACCGACATGCTGACGCTGCAGGTGCTGCGCTCGCCGCACGCCCATGCGCGGATCGTCTCGATCGACACCTCGGAGGCCGAGGCGATGGCGGGCGTGGCCTGCGTCATCACCTCGGCCGACGTGCCGGGCGAGGACGGCTTCGGCGTCTTCGTCCACGACCAGCCGGTGATGGCCCGCGGCAAGGTGCGCCATGTCGGCGAGGCGGTGGCCGCGGTGGCGGCCGAGGACCTGCTCACGGCGAGGCGCGCCGTCGCCGCGATCAAGGTCGAATACGAGGAACTGCCGGGTCTCTTCGACCCCGAGGACGCGCTGAAGCCCGGCGCCCCGGTGATCCACGATTACGCCCCCGACAACCTCGTGAAGCACATCCCGGTGCGCAAGGGCGACCCGGAGAAGGGCTTTGCCGAGGCCGACCTGATCCTCGAGGAGACCTTCACCACCCAGCAGGTCGAACACGCCTATCTCGAGCCCGAGGCGGGCATCGCCTATGTCGATGCCGACGACGTGGTGACGGTGATCTCGCCCAGCCAGAACATCACCCATCACCGCCACATGCTGGCGCATATCATCGCCAAGCCGATCAACAAGGTGCGCTTCATCATGTCGCCGGTGGGCGGCGGCTTCGGCGGCAAGGAGGACATGATCTACCAGGGCATGCTGGCGCTGGCGGCGATGAAGACGCACCGCCCGGTGACCCTTACTTTCACCCGCGAGGAAAGCTTCATCGCCTCGGCCAAGCGGCATCCGTCGCGCACCCGCTACCGCATGGGGCTGACCAAGGACGGCCGGATCACCGCGATTTCCTTCTCGATGCTCTCCGATGGGGGCGCCTACGGCATGTCGTCCGAGGGGGTGATGCGCAAGGCGGCGATCCTGTCCTGCGGGCCTTACGAGGTGCACAATCTCAGCGTCGACACCCGCGCGGTCTACACCAACAACACGCCCTCGGGCGCCTTCCGGACCTTCGGCGGGATGCAGGCACAGTTCGCCACCGAGAGCATGATGGACATGGCGGCAGAGAAGCTCGGCCTCGACCCGTTTGAGATCCGGCGCCGCAACATGATGAAGATCGGCTCGCGCACCCACACCCAGCAGGAGCTCAAGACCGCGTCGCTCGACCGGGTGCTGGAAGCGGCCGAAGAGGCGTCGCGCTGGGAGCCGGGCGCGCCGGCGGTGCGCGGGGCCAGCCGCGGCGATCTGGGCGGGCCGGGGACGCGCGCGCCCTGCACGCTGGGGGCGCGGATCTCGGCCGAGATCGCGCTGAGCGCCGGCCAGGACGAGGAGCAGGTGGCATGAGCGAGACACGCAAACTCCGCGGCCGCGGCATGGCCGCGAGCTGGTACGGCATCGCCCGCACCGCCACCATCGACCGCGCCGGCGCCTGGGCCGAGCTCGACGACGGCGGCACCGCCAAGGTGGTCACCGGCGTCACCGAGATCGGCGAGGGCATCCTGACGGTGCTGGCGCAGATCGCCGCCGAGGAGCTGGGGATCAAGCCCGAGCAGGTGACGATCGGCGACAACGACACCTCGCGCTCGCCCGAGGCGGCGCATGCCGGGGCGACGCGGCAGACCTACATGATCGGCAATTCGGTGGCGCTGGCCGCGCGCGAGGCGCGCAAGGCGCTGTTCGACGAGATCGCCGATCACTGGGGCGTGCCGGTGGACACGCTGAAGGCCTTCGACGGCGAGATCTGGGCCGAGCATTCCAACAACCGCATGTCGATGGAGGACGCGGTGAAGGTCTGCAAGGGCCGCGGCGTGGTGCCGGTGGGCTCGGCCTCGTTCACCGCGCACGGCACCGGGCTCGACCCGACCGACGGATCCGGCGCGCCGTGGCAGGCCTATGTCTTCGGCACCCAGGTCGCCGAGGTCGAGGTCGACACCTGGACCGGCGAGGTGCAGGTGCTGGGCATCTGGGCGGCGCATGATGTCGGCCGGGCGATTAACCCGCGCGGCGTCGAGGGCCAGATCGAGGGCGGCGTGGTGCAGGGTCTGGGCCAGGCGCTGATGGAGGATTACCGCACCATCGACGGCCATGCCGACACCCACGGCTTCGCCAAGTACATCCTGCCCACCTCGCTCGACATCCCCGAGATCACCTGCGCCATCGTCGAGGATCCGGACCCGCTCAGCCCGCTGCAGGCCAAGGGCATCGGCGAGCCGGCGCTGGTGCCGACGGCCCCCGCGGTGATGAACGCGATCTACGACGCCATCGGCTGCCGCATGACCTCGCTGCCGGCCACGCCCGAGAAGATCCTCGCGGCCCTGGCCGAGAAGCGCGCCCGGGAGGGCAGGGCAGCATGACGAATTTGGCGGAGCGCCTGGTCGGGAGGAGGCCGCGCGTTCCGCCGCACCCACCGCGCCCCAAGGGCGTCGGCACAAGAACGACAAGGGAGGAAAGAGGAATGATCAAGGCAACGACCCTCCGCGCCGGATTGGGCGCCGGACTGATCGCGGCGCTGGGACTGGGCGCCGCCCCGGCCCGGGCAGAGTTCCCGGAAAAGCCGGTCGAGATGACGGTGCTGTTCGGCGGCACCGCCAATTCCATCGCCCAGCTGCTGTCGGACCTGATGTCCGAGGAGCTCGGCTCGCCGGTCGTGCCGGTGGCGCGCACCGGCGGCGGCGGCGCGGTGGGCTACAGCTACGTCATGGGGACGCGGCCCGACGGCTACAACATCGTCTGGAACTCGAACTCCATCTCGACCAGCCACCACACCGGCAAGATTCCCTTCGACTACCAAGCCTTCGCGCCCATCGCGCGGGTCTCGACCGAGGTGCCGGCGCTGGCGGTGAACGCCGAGTCGGGCTGGGAAAGCCTCGACGACCTGAAGGCGGGGGTCGAAGCGAGCGAGCAGCCGCTCAAGGTCGGGATTTCCGGCAAGGGGTCGTTCACCCACCTGACCTCGGCGGCGCTGTTCGACGCGATGGGGATCGGCGACAAGGTCACCTACATCTCCTACGGCGACGGCAAGGCGCCGGTCGAGCTGCTGGCCGGGCGCATCGACGCCGCGATCCAGTGGCCGGGCCAGTTCGTCTCCTACGAGGAATCGGGCGATCTGAACGTCATCGCCGTCACCGGGCCCGAGCGCGTCGACGTGCTGCCGGAAGCCGCCACCGCGCAGGAGCAGGGCATCGACATCGACATCACCATGTGGCGCGGTCTCGCCGCGCCCGCCAACACCCCCGAGCCGGTGATCGCCAAGCTCGAGGCCGCGGCCAAGGCGGCGACCGAAAGCGAGGCCTTCCAGAAGGCCGCGGGCAATATCGGCTTCGAGCCGGCCTTTGCCGGCGCCGCGGAGTTCGGCGAGGTCATCGCCAAGGACGACGCCTTCTACGCCGAGCTCCTGGGCGAGCTCGGCCTGTCGCAGTAGGAAAGGGGTGCCGCGATGACCGGCCGGAGCCAGGATACCGTTCTCGCCACCGCGCTGCTGGCGCTTGCCGGGGTCTGGACCTGGCTGGTCGTCGCCACCATCCCCCCGGGGCTCGACGCGGTCGGCCCGCGCAGCTTCCCGCTGGCCTTCGGGCTGATGCTGCTGGTGCTCAGCGGGCTGCTGCTGCTGCGGGCGCTGACCGCCCCGGCCGACCCGGCGGATCCGTCCGAGCCGGGGCCGGGGGAGGGGGCCATGGCCCCGGCGCGCTGGATCACCCTCGGCCTCGTCACCGCCGAGATCGTCGCCTACGCCATGCTGATGAAATACATCGGCTTCGTGCTGGCGACGCCGCTTCTCGTGCTGGCGGTGATGGTCGTCAACCTGCGCGATTTCAGCCCCAAGCGCATCCTTCTCACCGCCGGCGGCATCACCCTGGGCTGCTGGCTGATCTTCGAGAAGGGCCTGGGCATCTACCTTGCCAACGGCATCTGGATCAATCTGGGATAGCGTCATGGACATGGTTCTGAATGCGGCCCTCGAAGCCCTCGCGCCGCTCTCCCTCGCCGCCATCGGCTTCGGCACCGCGATCGGCCTGCTCTTCGGCTCGATCCCCGGCCTGACCTTCACCGTGGCGCTGGCGCTGATCCTGCCCATCACCTTCGCGATGGAGGCGGTGCCGGCCATCGGCATGCTGCTGGGCACCTATATCGGCGGCATGACCGGCGGCTCGGTCTCGGCCATCCTGTTGGGCATTCCCGGCACGCCCTCGGCGGCGGCCACGGTGATGGACGGCCATGCCATGACCAAGAAGGGCACCGCCTCGATCGCGCTCGGCGCGGCGGTCGCCGCTTCGGTCTTCGGCGGCCTGTTCTCGCTCGTGGTGATGATCGTCTCGGTCGACCTGGTCTCCAAGATCGCCATCGGCTTCGGGCCGGCGGAGATCTTCGCGCTGGTGTTCTTCGGCATGGCGACGATCTGCGGCCTCTGCGGCGAGAGCCTGCTGAAGGGCCTCATCGCCGGCGTGCTGGGGCTGATGGTGATGATCGTCGGCATCGACACGATCGACGGCGTGCAGCGCATGACCTTCGGGTCGATCCAGATGCTGCAGGGCGTCGATCTGCTGGTGGCGATGATCGGCCTCTTCGCGATCCCCTTCGTGATCGAGGCCTTCTCCGACCGGCTGCCGATGCAGCAGAACGCGCCGGCCGGCAAGGAGAAGGTCGCCCGGGTCCGCGCCGAGATGCCCTCCCTGCGGCTTCTGTGGCGGAATTCCTGGCTGATGACCCGCTGCTCGGCGCTCGGCACCGGGATCGGCGCCATCCCCGGCACCGGCGGCGCCATCGCGGCCTTCCTCGCCTACGACCATGCCAAGCGTTTCTCGCGCCAGCCCGAAAGCTTCGGGCAGGGCAACATCCAGGGCGTGGTGGCGCCCGAGGCGGCCAACAACGCGGTCACCGGCGGCACCCTGATCCCGCTCCTGTCGCTGGGCATCCCCGGCGATCCGGCCACCGCCATCGTGCTGGCCGGGCTGATGATCCACGGCATCACGCCGGGGCCCGCCCTCTTCATGCAGCACGCGGGCGAGGTCTACGGCATGTATCTGGCGGTGATCGTCGCCTATGTCTGGGTGCTGGGCCTGCAGCTGATCGGCATCCGACTCTTCGTCCATGTGCTGAAGATCCCGCGCGACCTGCTGGCGCTGATCGTGCTGGTGCTCTGCGCCATCGGCGCCTACTCGATCCGCAACAGCGTGTTCGACATCTACATGATGGGGGCGGTGGGCGCGCTGGCCTATGCCCTGATCGCCTTCCGCATCCCGATCACCCCGGTGATCCTCGGCATGGTGCTGGGGCCGACGCTGGAGAACCAGTTCCGCACCGCCATGGCGCTTTCGGGCGGCGACTGGACGACGTTCTTCGCCTCGCCGATCTCCCTCGTCTTCTACGGCTTCGCGGCGCTGATCATCGGCCTGCACTTCGCCAGCGTCCTGAAAGCCGCACGTCATTCGCAGAAAAAGGTAGTGTCCGATGCTTGACAAGGAGCCGTCGCGCCGGGAGGCGCAGGAGCAGATGCGCGCCCGCGCCATTCGTCTGGGCCTCGCCAATTCGGCCGAGGCAGGCCTTGCGGAGCTGGCCCAGGAGGGGCTGGTCGAGACCACCCTGTCCGAGGCGCTGATCCTCGGCCTGCTGAAGCAGGGCGTGACGCAGTACTTCGCCATCTTCGGCCACGGCTCCACCGATCTCGGCGAGGCGCTGCGGGTCTATCACGAGGAAGGCGTGGTGACGGTGGTCAATTGCCGCAACGAGGTCGAGATGGCGCATGCCGCCACCGCCCATGCCTGGGTCTACGGCCGCACCCCGGCGGTGGTGACCTCGATCGGGCCGGGCGGGCTGCAGGCCATGGCCGGCAGTCTCGCGGCGGCCTCGAACGGCATCGGCGTCTACCACATCTACGGTGACGAGACGACGCGCGGCGAGGGCTACAACATGCAGCAGGTGCCGAAGCCCGAGCAGGGCATCTTCGGCAAGATCGGCGCGCTGATGGGCCAGAGCTACACCCTGCACACACCCGAGGCGCTGCGCGAATGCCTGCGCCGCGGCACCGCCTGCGTGCACCATCCCTATCGCGCCGGGCCGTTCTTCCTGATGCTGCCGATCAACACCCAGCCGGCGCGCCTGCGGGTCAATCTCGACACCCTGCCGGGCCGCACCACGCCGCCGCGCGTCGCTCCCGCCGATGCCGGGGCGCTCGACGCCGCGGTGACCCTGCTGCGCCGGAGCCCGCGTGCGGTGATCAAGGCCGGCGGCGGCACCCGCGCTCATCACGCGGCCTTGCGCGACCTCTCGGCGCGGACCGGCATCCCGGTGGTGCTGTCGCCGGGCTCGACCGGGGTGCTCGAGGATGCCGACCCGCTCAACATGCATGTCGGCGGCTCCAAGGGCTCGATCTCGGGCAATTACGCCATGGAGGGGGCCGAACTGGTGCTGATGATCGGCAGCCGCGGCGTCTGCCAGGCCGATTGCTCGGGCACTGGCTATCCGGCGGCAAAGGCGGTGATCAACATCAACGGCGATCTCGACGATCTCAGCCATTACGCCCACACCGTGGCGCTGCCCGGCGACATCTCGGCGGTGATTGCCCGCCTGCTGGAGGCGCTGGGGGAGGATACCGGCGCGGAGGCGCGCACCGAATGGCGCGCCGCCTGCGCCCGCGCCAAGACTGAGTGGACCGGCTTCCGCGCCAGCCGCACCGGCGCCGCGCCGCTCCGCGACGTGGTCTGGCAGCGCCCGGTGCTGACCCAGCCGGCGGCGATCCACACCGTCGCCAGCTTTGCCAAGCGCATCGGCGCGGTGAAGTTCTTCGATGCCGGCGACGTGCAGGCCAACGGCTTCCAGATCGTCGAGGACGACGCGCCGGGCGAGACGGTGACCGAGACCGGCGCCTCCTATATGGGCTTCGCCACCTCGGCGCTCTTGGGCGCGGCCTATGCCGACACCCCGCGCTACGGCGTGGCCTTCACCGGCGACGGGTCCTTCATGATGAACCCGCAGGTGCTGATCGACGCGGTGGAGCACGGCGTGCGCGGCATGATCGCGCTCTTCGACAACCGGCGGATGGCGGCGATCTCCTCGCTCCAGCACGCGCAATACGGCGTCGACTTCAAGACCAATGACGGCGTCGCGGTGGACTACGTGGCGATGGCCGGCGCGGTCTCGGGCGTCAAGGCGCTCTGGGGCGGCACCAGCCGCGAAGAGCTCGACGCGGCGCTCGCCGAGGCTCATGCCCATGACGGGCTGAGCCTTCTGCACATCCCGGTCTATGCCGGCGAGGATCCGGTCGGCGGCATGGGCGCCTACGGCTCCTGGAACGTCGGCAACTGGGTGGCGGACGTGCAGGAGAATTACCTGCGGGCAACGATCTGAGGCCGGGACAACAGGGACCAACAACCATGTATCACGACATCAACCTCTATATCCGGGGCCAGTGGCGGCCGGCCTCCGACCGCGCCACCAAGGCGGTCACCGATCCCGCCTCCGAGGACGTGCTGGGCACCATCCCGGTCGCCACCGAGGCCGATATCGACGAGGCGCTGGCGGCGGCCGAGGCCGGCTTCGCGCTCTGGCGCCGCACCGGCACCTGGGAGCGCGCCGCGAAGCTGCGCCGCACCGCCGAGCTGATCCGCGAGCGCACCGACCAGATCGCCCAGCTGATGTCGCTCGAGACCGGCAAGCCGGTGGCCGAGGCCAGGGGCGAGACCGGCGCCGCCGCCGACCAGTTCGAGTGGTATGCCGAGGAGACCAAGCGGATCTACGGCCAGATCATCGAGAGCCGCACGCCCGAGAGCCGGATGGCGGTGATCCACCAGCCGGTGGGGGTGGTCGCGGCCTTCACCGCGTGGAACTTCCCGGCGCTGCTGCCGGCGCGCAAGATCGCCGCGGCGCTCGGCGCCGGCTGCGCCATCATCGTCAAGCCGGCGGGCGAGACCCCGGCCTCCTGCGCCGCCCTCGTCGCCGCCTGTCACGATGCCGGCATCCCCGAGGGCGTGGTCGGCTTCGTCACCGGCCAGTCGGGCCGCATCGCCCGGCAGCTGATCGGCTCGCCCATCGTGCGCAAGGTCTCGGTCACCGGCTCGGTGCCGGTCGGCAAGGAGATCCTGCGCCTCGCCGCCGAGGGCGTGAAGAAAGTCTCGATGGAGCTCGGCGGCCACGGCCCGGTCATCGTCTTCCCGGATTACGATCCGGTGAAGGCGGCCGAGACCTGCGCCCCGGTGAAGTTCCGCAATTGCGGCCAGGTCTGCATCTCCCCGACCCGGTTCTATGTCCACGAGGACGGCTACGAGGCCTTCGCCTCCCGCTTCGCCGAGATCGCCCGGGGCCTGAAGATCGGCCGCGGCACCGAGGAGGGCGTGCAGGTCGGCCCGATGGCCAACCGCCGCGGCGTCGAGACGGTGCAGCGGATGACCGAGGACGCGCTGGCGCGCGGCGCCGAGCTTCTGACCGGCGGCCGGGTGCCGCCGGGCCGCAACGAGGGCTTCTTCTTCGAGCCCACGGTGCTGGGCCGCGTGCCCGACGACGCGCTGGTGATGACCGAAGAGCCGTTCGGCCCGATCGCGCCGATCACCACCTTCCGCGATTACGACGAGGTCATGGCGCGGGCCAATTCGCTGCCCTTCGGGCTGGCGGGCTACGTCTTTTCCGGTCACCTTGGCACCGCGACGCGGGCGCAGGAGGATCTGGAGGTCGGCATGGTGGGGGTGAACGAGATGCTGCTGGCCACCGCCGAGGCGCCGTTCGGCGGCATCAAGGAATCCGGCATGGGCCGCGAGGGCGGGTCGCTCGGCATCCACGACTACCTCAACCCGAAATACGTGAAGACCAGGCTTCCGGAGTGACGCCAGAATGACAAAAGACGACCAGGGGCAGGGGCTCGCGCGCGGGCTCACCAATTACGGCGACCGCGATTTCTCGGTCTATCTCCGCAATTCCTTCGCCGCCTCGATGGGCTATTCCCGCGAGGTCCTGAAGAAGCCCATCGTAGGCATCGCCAACAGCTTTTCCGGCTTCAACAATTGCCACCGCCACTTCCCCGAGCTGCTCGAGGCGGTGAAGCGCGGCGTGCTCCTGGGCGGCGGGCTGCCGGTCGAGTTCCCGACGATCTCGCTGGGCGAGGTCTTCCTGTCGCCCACGTCGCTGAAGTTCCGCAACCTGATGTCGATGGACACCGAGGAGATGGTGCGGGCCCAGCCGATGGATGCGGTGGTGCTGATGGGCGGCTGCGACAAGACGGTGCCGGCGCAGCTCATGGGCGCGGCCTCGGCCGACCTGCCGGCGGTGCAGCTGGTGGCCGGGCCGATGATGACCTCGCGCTACCAGACCGAGCGGCTGGGCGCCTGCACCGATTGCCGCCGCTTCTGGGGCAAATACCGCGCCGGCGAGGTCTCGACCGAGCAGATCGGCGATATTGAGGGCCGGCTGGCCACCACCGCGGGGACCTGCGCGGTGATGGGCACCGCCTCGACCATGGCCTGCATCGCCGAGACGCTGGGCATGTCGCTGCCCGGCACCGCGGCGATCCCGGCGGTCCATGCCGACCGGCTGCGCGCCGGCGAGGCCTCGGGGCTGGCGGCGGCGCGGATGATCGCGAACCCGATCCGCCCGAGCCAGGTGATCACCGAGAAATCGGTGGAGAACGCGCTCAGGATGCTGCTCGCCCTCGGCGGGTCCACTAATGCCATCATCCACCTGACCGCGGTGGCCGGCCGGCTCGGCATCAAGGTCTCCCTGGAGAAGCTCAACGAGCTCTCCGACACCACCCCGGTGCTGGTCAACCTGAAGCCCGTGGGCACCGATTACATGGAGGATTTCTTCTTCGCCGGCGGCGTCGGCGCGGTGCTGCGCGAGCTCAAGCCGCTGCTGCATCTCGACACCCTGACGGTGGCCGGCACCACCCTGGGCGACCGGCTGGAAGAGGACGAGGGCTGGGTCGATCACCGCATCATCTCGAAGGCCGCGGAGCCGCTCGAGCCGGAGGGCGGCCTCGTGGCGCTCTTCGGCAATCTGGCGCCGCGCGGCGCCATCCTGAAGCGCTCGGCCGCCGATCCGACGCTGTTCGAGAAGGAGGGCCGGGCGGTGGTCTTCACCTCGCTGGCCGATCTCGCCGCCCGCGTCGACGACCCCGATCTCGACATCACCGCGGACGATTTCATGGTGCTGCAGAATGCCGGCCCGAAAAGTGAATCGGGCATGCCCGAGGCCGGCTACCTGCCGATCCCCAAAAAGCTCAGCGCCAAGGGCGTGAAGGACATGGTGCGGATCTCGGATGCCCGGATGTCGGGCACCGCCTTCGGCACCATCGTGCTGCATGTCAGCCCCGAGGCGGCGGTGGGCGGCCCGCTGGCGCTGGTCCGCGACGGCGATCGCATCCGCCTCTCGGTGAAGGAGAAGCGCCTCGAACTCCTGGTCGAGGAGGCCGAGCTGGAGCGCCGCCGCGGCGCCTGGCGCTCCGATGTGGTGCCGCCCGAGGCGCGCCGCGGCTACGACCGCCTCTATGCCGCCGAGGTCGGGCAGGCCGACGAGGGCTGCGACTTCGCCTTCCTGAAGCCGCTCTCCGCCCCCGCGACGTGAGCCGGGCCGCGCGCGTCCGGCCGCGCCCCTTCTCCTGGGAAAAATATCCCGGGGGGTCCGGGGGGCTGGCCCCCCGGTCCCGCCCTGCGGATCCCGCGGATGCGCAGGCCGCCCCGGCCGGGCAGGTCGCCTTGGCGCCGCGGCCCTGGGCCACCCTGGCGGGGGTCTGGGCGCTCTACTTCGCCTTCGGGGCGGGCTTTGCCAACCTGCCGCCGCTGATCGCGCCGATCTCGGCCGAGCTGGGGCTGGGCGGTGCCGCCTCCGGCGCCATCCTCGGCGCCTGGCAAGCCGTGTTCATGCTGGCAGCGCTGCCGGCGGCGCTGGTGATGCTGCGGATCGGGCCGGTGCGGGCGCTGACCTGGGCCGGGCTCTGCGTGCTGGCCTCGCTGGCCCTGCGCGCCGCCGCGCCCGGGCCGTGGATGCTGGGCGCCGCGACGGCGCTGATGGGGCTCGGCGCGCCGGCGATCTCGATCGGCGCGCCGATCCTGGTGCAGCGCGGCTTTCGCGGCCGCTGGCTGGGCTTCGCCACCGGCCTCACCGTCGCGGCGCCGGCGCTCGCGGTGATCCTGAATTTCGCCCTCGATGCCGGCCCGCTGCTGCGGCTGACGGGGCATTGGCGCGGCGTGCTGGCGCTCTGGGCGGGGATCGGCGCCGCCTGTCTCGGCCTCTGGCTGCTGGTGCGCCCGGCCGAAGCGGCGCCGCGGAAGGCGGGCTGGCGCCTGGCGCGCCCGCCGGTCCGGGCGGTCTGGCCCCTCTGCCTCGCCGCGGCGCTGATCTTCTTTCTCGACCATGCCTGGCGGTCCTGGATCACCGAGATCGGCCGCGCCGCCGGCTACCCGCTGGGGCAGGCGGGCCTGCTGTCCTCGCTCTCCGTCGCCATGGGATTGCTGGCCCTGCTGACGCTGCCGGCCTTCGCCGTCACCGCGCGGGCCCGGCTGGTCCTCGCGGCGACGCTCTGCGCCACCGCGGCGCTGGCGCTGGCGGCGCTGTCGGCGCTGCCCGCGGGGCCCGGCTTTCTTGCCGCGGCGGCGCTGGCGGGCTTCGCCACCGGGCCGCTTCTCGCCTTGGGCCTGATGCCGGTCGTCACCGATGCCGGGCTGGCGCCGGAGCGGCGCATCCTGACCATCGCGCTGTTCTTTTCCGCCGCCCAGATCGGCGGCACGCTGGGCCCGCTGAGCTTCGGAGCCCTGCGCGAGACCACCGGCAGCTTCGCCGCGGGCCTGCTCGCGGCCGCCCTTCTTGCCCTGTTCATCCCGCCGCTCTTGCACCTTGCCGCGCCGCGCGGTCAGGGTGGGCCCGCGGCCGGCCGATTGGAGAGACCGAGATGAAGCACATCGTCTATGTCAGCCAGGCGCGGCGCCCGATGGCCCCCGAGGAGCTGCGCGCCCTGCTCGACCACAGCCGTGCCCGCAATGCCCAGAACGGCATCACCGGGCTCCTCGTCTACCGCTATTCCCCCGATGTCGAGCGCGGCAATTTCCTCCAGGTTCTCGAGGGCCCGGATCCCGCCATCGAGGATGTCTGGGCGCGCATCGCTTCCGACCGGCGCCACCATACCATCGTGACGCTGGACGAGGCGCCGCAGCAGGAGCGCATGTTCGCCGATTGGACGATGGGATTCCGCGACGTCGCGGAGGGCGATCTGCGCGAGGCCGCCGGCTTCGCCGATCTGGGCAGCGACGCCTTCTGGGAGCGGGTGCAGCGCGAGGCCCTGCCCGGGGCGCTGGACTTCCTGCGCGGCTTCTACGGCGCCTGAGAGCCGGGACGCCGCCGGCCGCTAGGGCGGCCCGACCCGGTACTCGGCGCCGCCGATCGCCGCCCCCCGGGGCGAGCAGAGCAGCGCGGCCAGCGCCGCTGCGGCGTCCGGGCCGCCGGGCGCCGCGCCGCCTGCGCCGCCCCCCAGGGTCAGGGCGTTGACGGCGATGCCCTGGGCGGCGTGGCTCCGGGCCAGGCTGCGCACCGCCGACAGCAGCGCCGCCCGCGCCGCCGCGGCCGGGGCCTCGGCGGCGTCCATCTCTCCCGGGGCGTCGCCGGCCACGGCGATGATCCGTCCCCAGCGCCGTTCGGCCATGGCCGGCGCGAAGACCCGGACCAGGCGCAGGAAGGACAGCACCTCGGTGTCCCAGGCGCGCTGCCACTCCGCCTCCCCGGTCTCGGCGAGCGGCCGCGACAGCGGCCCGGGGCGGGGCGCCGCGCCGCGGATCACGATGTCGGGCAGGGCAAAGCGGGCCGCCACCGTCTCGGCCAGGCCGTCGATCTGGCGCGCCTCGCCGAGATCGCAATGCAGGGCATGGCAGTCGGGCCCGAGCCGCGCCGCCGCCGCCGCCACCGCCGCGCCGTCGCCATCGACCAGGATGACGCGCGCACCTTCGCGGCAGAGCAGGTCCGCACAGGACAGGGCCGCGCCGCCGCCGCCGGTGATCAGGGCCGTGCGCCCGGACAGGTCCAGATCCATCTCGTCTCCTCCTCCATCGTCGGGAACCGCCGCCGCCGGTTCCCCGCTCACCCGTCCTTCCCGCTATCGTCCGCCGCCGCCGCGGCGTTCCCAGCCAGGCCGCCGCCCGGTGCGGCCCGGTCCGGCAGCGGCGCGCCCATGCGCAGATCGCCGCGCAGCCGCGGCAAGGCCTCGGGGTGCTCGGCCTGCAGCCAGGCCAGCATCTTCTCGCGGATCTCGCAGCGCATGTCCCAGTTCTGCGGCGCCGTGCGCGAACTCATCAGCCCGCGCAGATGCATGGTGTCCTTGTCGGCGTCGACCACCTGCAGCACCTTCACCTGGCCGTCCCAGTAGGGCGATTGCGAGATCGCCTCGTCGAGCTTCTCGCGCATCGCGTCGACCGGCAGCGTGTAATCGACATACCAATAGACCGAGCCGATAATCGAGGCGTTGTCCCGGGTCCAGTTCTGGAACGGCTTCTCGATGAAGTAGGAGAGCGGCACCACCATGCGCCGCCAATCCCAGATCCGCACCACCACGTAGGTGGCGAAGATCTCCTCGATCCAGCCCCATTCGCCCTCCACGATGACCACGTCCTCGACGCGGATCGGCTGGGTCAGGGCGATCTGGATGCCGGCAATCAGGTTCGACAGGACTGGCCGCGCGGCGAAGCCCAGCACGAGGCCCGCGGCCCCCGCCGAGGCGAAGAGGCTGACGCCGTAGCGCTGCACGCTCTCGAAGGTCATCAGCGCGGCCCCCGCCGTCAGCAGCGCGATCAGGATATTTGCGGCGCGGCGCATGACCCTGACCTGCGTGACGAATTTCCGCGCCGCGAGGTTGTCCTCGATGTCCAGCCGGTGCCGGCGCAGCGAACGTTCGGAGAAATGGCTGACCAGCAGGATCGCGGTCCAGCCCATCAGCACGATCACCATGATCAGCGAGATGCGCTGGATCGCGGCCTCGACGCTCCAGGGCAGGTCGATGCGCGGCACGGTCAGGATCAGCGCCAGCAGCACCGCCACCATGCGCAGCGGCCGCCGGGCCCGGCGCAGAAGCTCCGCCCCCATGCCGAGCCGGCCCTCCATCCGGGCGATCGCCGCGGCGAAGAGCACGCGGTGGATCAGCACCGCCGCGCCGAGCGCGAGGCCCAGCAGCAGCACCGGGCCGAGCGCGTCGGGAATCGTGTCGTAGCGGTCCGTCAGTTCGGTCCACATCCGGCGGGCGTCCTCCCGGGCGGGCTACCAGAACCAGACGATGAAGCCGGTCATGGCGAGGATCAGCAGCCCGGCCCAGAGCATCCGGTTGTGCCAGATCGGCGATTCCCACTTGGTGAAGGCGTCGCGGAATTCCTGCGGCGACCAGACCAGATCGCTGCTGACATCCGCGCCGCGGCGCCGCGAGGCGGCCGAGAGACCGAAATGCAGCACGATCCCCAGCGTCATCATCAGGGTCGACATCACCGTGTAGTGGATCTCGGGCAGGCCGAGACTGCTCCAGATGCCGGTGACCTCCTTCATCAGGAACAGCGGGATGCCCAGCACCAGGCCCGCGACGATGGTCCAGAAGGCCCCGGTGCCGTTCAGCCAGGGCACGAAGAGCCCGAGGATGTAGACCACCACGATGGTCGGGATGATGTAGCTGAGCGAGGATTGGAAATAGCTGAAGAGGCTGCCGAAGCTGCCGATGAAGGGCGAGTAGATGGCGCCGAAGACCATGACGAGCCCGGTCACCACCTTGCCGATGCCGACCAGCTTGGGCTCCGACAGGTCGGGCTTCAGCGGCTCGACGAAATCCTTCACCACCAGCGTCGAGGCTGAGTTCAGCGCCGAGTCGAGCGACGACATGATCGCCGCGATCAGCGCCGCCATGATCAGGCCGCGGATGCCGATCGGCATCAGGTCGAAGGCCAGCGTCGGGAAGGCGAGGTCCGGCGTTTCGAGATCGGGGTAGAGTTTCAGCGCGATGATCCCCGGCAGGATCATCAGGAAGAGGTTCGGCAGCTTCAGGAAACCGGCGAAGAGCGCGCCGATCTGGCCCTCGCGCAGGTCCTTCGCGGCCAGGGTGCGCTGCACCACGAACTGGTTGATGGTCCAGTAGTAGAAGCCCAGCAGCACCACACCCCAGATCCCCGTCCAGGGCAGGAAGTCGTTGTCGGCCGGCAGGATCAGGTGCTGCTTGGCCGGCTCCAGCCCCTCGAAGAGCTGCGCCCAGCCGCCGACCTCGTCGAGCCCGATCCAGAACAGCGCCACGGCGCCCGCGATCAGCAGCACCGCCTGCACCGTGTCGGTCACCACCACCGCCGCGAGCCCGCCGAGAATGGTGTAGAGCCCGGCGACCAGGGCCAGCACCGCGATCGCGGTCCAGAGGTTCAAAAGCCCGGTGGTGTTGGAGATCACCAGCCCCCCAGCATAGAGCGCGCCCGCGGTGTCGATGAACATGATCGCGAGGATGGTGAAGAGCGAGAAGGCCCGGCGCGAGCGCACGTCGTAGCGGTGTTCGAGGAATTCCGGGACGGTGGAGATCTTGGCGCGCAGGTAGGAGGGCAGGATGAAGATCGCGAAGAGGATCAGCACCAGCGCCGCGGTCCATTCATAATTGAAGATCGCGATGCCGTTGGCATAGGTGCCGCCCATCAGCCCGACGAAGCTCGACCCCGACATGTTGGAGGCGAAGAGCGAGAAGCCGATCAGGTACCAGGGCAGCGAGCGTCCGGCGAGGAAGTAGTTCGCCGACCCGGCCTTCTGCTTCCGTGCGACATAGACGCCGTGGGCGATGACGCCGGCGAAGTAAACCAGGACGATGGCGTAATCGAGCCAGTGGAGATCGAATTTCGCCTCGCCCATGCGCAGCGCCCCCGTCTTGCCGTAACCTGTCGTGCAACGCACCCCCCGCCGGGCCGTTCCATCCCCTCCGCCAAAGCCCTTGTAAGGACGAGGATTTTCGTCTCGCCGCGGAACCACGGAGGAAACCCGTGGGCGCGGGCGGGGGTTGTGACGGCAAGGGCGCGCATTGCGCCGGGGGGAACTTGGAGCCTTTGATGCCGCTGAAGGTCGAGGTGCATCCGGATCGGGCCGCGCTGGGGCGGGCGGCGGCGGACGAGGTGGCGGAGGCGCTGCGCCGGCGCATCGCCTCCGACGGCGAAGCCGCGCTGGTCCTCGCCACGGGGATGAGCCAGATCGAGGCGCTCGCCGCGCTGGTGGCGGCGCCGGTCGACTGGCGCCGGGTCACCGCCTTCCATCTCGACGAGTATCTTGGCCTGCCCGGCGACCATCCCGCCAGTTTCGTGCGCTACCTCCGCGACCGGTTCGTGAAGCACCTGCCCGATCTCGGGGAATTCGTCCCCGTAGACGGCGCCGGCGACCCCGCCACCGTGGTGGCCGCCCTCGAGGCCCGGATCGCCGGCGCGCCGATCGCCGCCTGCCTCGCGGGGATCGGCACCAACGGCCACCTGGCCTTCAACGAGCCTCCGGCCGATTTCGACACCAGGGCGGCCTACCACCTCGTCGAGCTGGCGGAGAGCACCCGGCAGGCGCCGGTCGACCAGGGCTGGTTCGCGCGGCTCGACGACGTGCCGCGGCGGGGCATCACCATGAGCGTGCCGTACATGCTCGCCGCAGACCGCCTGGTGGTGCTCGCCGCCGGGGCGCGAAAGGCGCCGGTGGTGCGGCGCATCCTCGACGGCCCGCTGGACCCCCGGATTCCCGCCTCGATTCTGCGCGAACACCCCCGCGCCAGCCTGCATCTCGACCGCGAAGCGGCCCCCCGGGCTCCGGAGGCCGGCATGCGCTGACCTTAAGGCCTTGATCTAAAAGCATTAATCGAAGTTCCCCAAAAACTTCCTGGTTTTTTGGATTTTTGGCTTGCGGGTTTGTTTGGTGATCCGTAGATAGCGCTTCACCGGCGGCGCTGAGGCGCTGGCGGGGCCGGACGGGCCGGGGCTGAGAGGCCGGGTTGGTTCGGGACATCGAGAGCGGGATCGGGCGGGCGCGCCGTTGAGTTAGGGCGCAACCGGTCGGTTTTAGTCTCTCGGGCTCTTTGACATTGCTGGTATCTGAAGAGATATGCGGGCGGTTCGGTTCATTCGATGGATCAGACGTCTGTATATCGGCTCCGTAGGCTTCGGCCGATGATCGGAGTGTCAGCT